>DQWO01000251.1 GCA_011042595.1 Pseudomonadota bacterium | reverse complement strand
GAAGCTGGTGCTGTTTCAGGGCCTGCAAGCCGTGATGGGGATCATGGAAACCGCCATCGTGAAGGCCGAGTGCCATGGCATTGATGGTAAAATCCCGGCGTTTGAGATCGGAGGTAATGGAATCGCCATCCATGGGGGTGAGGTCGAAAGTGCAGTTGTGACTGACCAGGCGCCTGGTGATACGATCTTCTTTGCCAAGGGTGAAGAAATGTCCACTGCTGAGGCGGGCGATATGGCCTTCCCAATGTTCCATGTCCCGGGCATGGCAAACCAGGTCCATATCTGTAAGCGGGCGATTTAAGATGGCATCACGAATGCTGCCGCCGACGGCATAGAGCTGGCGTCCGGTGCCGTTATGGGCGATATTTTGCAATGCCGTCCAGTTGGGAAACAGGGTGCTGAAGGCATAATTTAATTCGACAGGGTTCATGGGGGAAAGTTTTCAACCTGATGGATTAGCTTTTTGCACGGGTAAGCTGGAGGAAATTATCCAGAATTTTCATCCCGGATTTTGTCAGGATGGATTCCGGGTGGAATTGTATCCCCCAGACTGGCAGTTCACGATGTTTTATCCCCATAATTTCCTGGTCGTCAAGGGCGCTGGCGGTGATTTCGAGGCATGGGGGCAGAGAGTCTGGTTCAATGACCAGGGAGTGGTAGCGGGTAGCCTCAAAAGGGTTGGGGATTCCCTTGAAAAGGTCCTGATTGTTATGGGATATTTGTGAGGTTTTTCCATGCATGACTTGTCCGGCCCTGGAGATACGGCCGCCAAAGGCGGCACCGATTGATTGATGGCCGAGACAAATTCCCAGGATGGGTAACCTGCCGGCCAGGTCTTTGATTGCCGCGACCGAGATGCCGGCCTCCTTCGGAGTGCAGGGACCAGGGGAGATAACCAGGCTGTCCGGTTGCAGTTCTTTAATCTCCTGGATACTGATGGCATCGTTGCGATAGACCACCACCTCTTCCCCCAGAATTCCCAGATACTGGACGATATTATAGGTAAAAGAATCGTAATTATCGATCATTAAAAGCATGGTATATACCCATCAGCTTTCATCCGGAAACTGGTGTTTCCCGATGAATACTACCTCACATAAATATGCTCCCTGGTTAAAGGAAGCTCATTAGTCAATCCCCGGGTAAAAGTCAATTGGTAAAGATCCAGGGGGCCGTGGAGGAAGTTGACCGAACTGCCATTGAGGTACAGACGCCAGCAGCGCAGGAAGCGCTCCGTTTCTTCTGGATTATCACCGATTAATTCCCGAATGTGATCCAAATGCTGTTCGAAGCGCCTGATCCAGTGTTCCAGGGTAAGATGGTAATGGTAGCGCAAATTTTCGATGTCAATGATGCGAAGATCATGCTGGCCGGCTAGCTGACAGATATCATACAGTTGTGGCAGTTCACCACCAGGAAAAATATAGGTGGTGATCCATGAATCGGTTGGGGTGCCGTCATTTTTGCCAATGGTATGTAAGAGGCCCAGGCCACCGGGTTTCAGCAGCTCAACTGCTTTAGTAAAAAAATCCGGGTAGTATTTTCTTCCCACATGCTCAAACATTCCGATGGAAACAAATTTGTCAAAAGTTCCTTCAGCTTCCCGGTAATCCTCCAGGTGGAAGCTCACCTGGTCGGCAATTCCGGCCCGTTGTGCCCAATCCCTGGCATAATCAAGCTGGTTCTGGGATAACGTGTAACCTACTCCGGTAACCTGGTAATGTTGGGCGGCATATATCAGCATGCCCCCCCAGCCGCAGCCGACATCAAGTAGTCGTTCGCCGGGCTGCAGCTGCAGTTTGCGACAGATATGTTCAAATTTATTCTGCTGGGCCTCTTCCAGTGAGTTATCAGGAGCTTTGAAATAGGCACAGGAATAGCTCATGCTGTCATCGAGCCATTCCTGATAGAAATCATTGCCGCGGTCATAATGGTAGGCAATAGCCTTATGAGCTCCACCGATGGAATTATAATTATAAAAGAGTCCGGCCAGGGGCAACAGTTTGCTGACGATGGGAGCCTGGCAGCTGTCAAAAACCGGATGGAGGCTCAGACGGATTATTTGCTGCAGATCACCGTTTACCTCAATCTCACCGTCCATATAGGCTTCGCCAAAACCGAGGGATCCCCGGAATATAGACTGTTGGGCAGCTTTTTTGCTTTTGAAATGCAGGGCGCAGGCAGGATTTGTGACGGCGTCATTTGTTTCCGGACCACAGATTTTCCGGTCGCCGTCCCAGTAGATAATTTCCAGGGGTTCACAGGCGCATTGTCCGGCATATCCGGCAATCTGCCCTTTGAGAGACAGTCTTCCTTCCATCTGGATGACCTCCTTTCCAAGATAGCTTTATCCTGGCAGAAAAGAGGGGGGAAGGTGATCGTTTACTTGGCGAAACCTTCAACAATTAATGTGCCGCTTTTTGAATCTTTGGTAAGCTGCAGATAACCCCGCTTTTCCGCGTCTTTCAGCATTTCACTGAAAGAGCGATAACCGAGAGATGACTCATTAAATGATGGTTTTTTCCGTTGCATTGTCTGTTTGATCATCGAGGACCAGAGAATATCTTTATTTTCGCGCATCAGGGCAGTGATGGAGTCAAACAGCAAGGCAAAGGCTTCCTTTTTATTGATCGACATATCGTCAGCAAGCCTGGGAGGGGTCGTCTCTGAAGCCTGCAGTAAATCTTCATAAAAAATGAATTCATCGCAGTTGTTACTCAATAATGGCGAGGTGCTTTCATGCATGCCGATGCCGATGACATGTTTGCCGTTTTCCTTGAGTTTAGAAACCAGGGGGGAAAAGTCACTGTCTCCCGAAACGATGACAAAGGAGTCAATGTGCTCCTTGGAGTAGGACATGTCCATGGCATCAACGCAAAGCCTGATATCAGCCGAATTTTTGCCGGTCATGCCCCGTTTGGGAATTTCAATCATTTCAATGGCTGCCGCGTGCAATTGCTGTTTATACTGGCTGTAGGCACTCCAGTCGGCATAAGCCTTTTTAGCAATCACCTTACCTTTTTCCACCAGCCGGGCAAGGATGGTTTCCACATTGAAAAGGTTTTTCTTTTTTCCTTTGAACCCCAGGGCCAGATTTTCAAAATCAATAAAGACCGCCAATGTATGTTCAATTTCTGACATGAGCTAGTTTCTCCTTTTTTCTTGCCGGGTATTTTGTTAGGATGCTGATCGCAGTCCTGCCCCCGAATATATTGATGCAAGATAACGAATAATTCATTTAATTGCAAGGGTAGTTACGAAAATGGTTTGCTACGCCGATGTGGCCATCAATATTCCCCGGGATAATCTTTTTACCTATGCGGTGGAGGATGAGCGGCTGCTGTCCCAGTTGGAGGTGGGAAAACGCGTTTTGATACCGTTTCGGGGACGGCAGCTTAGTGGCTATCTGCTAGGCTGGCGCCAAAAGTTGACGCCCGAGGAAAAAGATCGTCGGATGTTGCCATTGGGGGATATTGTTGATGATCGCCCGCTTTTTACCCCCACGGAGTTGGAATTTTATCGTCGGGCAGCCCATTATTACCATACCCCTCTTGGGGTGGCTTTGCATGCCATGCTTCCGGGAGGATTGAGCTACCGTTCATCTCGTGAGTATTGTTTGACCGGGGGAGCACTGCCGGAAATGAAGGATTCCGGACGCCGTGAAATTGCGGAAAGACTGCGGAAAACTCTGGTGGGTAAAGAAGGCATGCTGGCGACAGAGCTGGCAAGAGCGGTTTTGCTGCCGGCAGAGCAGCTCAAGGTGGTGCTCAAAAGTGGCGTGCGCCAGGGCTGGTTGTCAGTGAATAATCGTCTGCTGCCTCCGGTAGTTCGGGCGCGTCATGAAACCATCTATGAAATAGTGGATTTTACCACCCTGGAT
>DQWO01000298.1 GCA_011042595.1 Pseudomonadota bacterium | reverse complement strand
TTTTGGCCGCCGGACGAATCACCTGGATGGTGATTCGCGGCGGACGCCTCGGAAGCCGGCCATGGACGGCCGGCGAGAATGAGCGAGAGCCATGCCGGAACATCCCTGGAAATTTCTTTCAGCCTTTTTTAGGTATATACCACTTCTGAAAAAAACTTATGGTGGTGATCAATAATAAGAGGGCCATTGCCCCTTCAATTCCCCAGATTCCTGGCCAGGGGCTGATAACCCGCTCACCAATCCAGGTTTTAGTTACCAGACTGAGGGTGTAAAAAATACTGTAAATGACTACCGCCAGCACTACCTTCGCATATTTCCCCCGGCGGGGGCTGGTCTGGCTGAGCGGGATGCCCAACAGTGCCAGGATAATGGCGGTGAGCGGGGTTGAAAAGCGCCACTGAAGTTCGGCGATTGCCAATGATTTGTCCGAATGAATCAGCTTGCCGGTTTGAGTGGCTTTTATTTTGGTTATGGACGGGGCTTCCGGAGGGCTGAGGGAAAGGGTGTATTGTTTGAAATCCACGGTTGTATCCCCCTGTCCGGATGACGACAGCTCATATATTGTTCCATCCCGGAAAAGCAGAATATCGTTGTCGCTAAAGCGATCAGTTTGCTGAGAAACTTCCTTTGCCGTGATAATCTGTTGTTTTCCTTCTACTTTGGTGTGGATGAAAACCTGTTGAGCCCGTTGTTTCTGTTGATTAACCTGCTGGGCAAAAATGACCCGTTTTCCTGATTCAAGTTCATAGAAAGCGGCCGGTTCCATCCGCTTTATCTTAAAGTGGCTTTCTTCAAAGTTTTTCAGCTGGTAAGCGGTACGGTATGCCCACGGTCTGATGAACAGCGAGAGACTGGCCACCAGCAGGCTGACCATGACGGCAATCAGCAGAACATTTTGATAAATTCTGCTGCGTTTTACCCCACAGGATTCAAGGGCTGTCATCTCCAAATCCGTATATAAACGACCAAGACCGACAACTACCGATAGATAGATGGTTGTGGGCAGCAGGACTTCCAGGGCGATAATAACTTTCAGCAGGATCAGGTTGAAGACCGTCTTGGCTGACAAGAGTCCTATGCTTGCATCGGCCAGGTAGCGGGTGGCACAGTATCCGGCGAAAATGCTTACCAGAACCAGGCAGACCACAATCATGGGTTTGCCGATTTCCTGGATTATGTAACGATCAATAATCTTCATGGCCAGTCAATTGCGGTAGATGTAACGAGTATGTTGTAATTCAGGGAAAACTATACAGGGTTTGGGCCCGCATGGCAATACTTGACTGTGAAGGATATCTCCCGCTAAATTGTTAATTGAGGATGATTGTTTTTGTTGTTTAATTATGGTATGTCACCAACGTTTCAAAAGTTGAAAAAAGGAGATCAGAGAGTGAAAGCGATTATTTTAAGTGCTGGTCAGGGAAAACGCTTGTTGCCATTGACCAGTGAAATGCCTAAATGCCTTTTGCCGATCGGCGATAAAACTTTACTTGAACGACAACTGGATGCCCTTGCGATTTGCGGCGTAGAGCAGATAACGGTAGTGGTTGGCTATGGTGCTGACAAAGTTGAATCATTGCTCAAACATTATTCCGGTCCGCAGAACGTTGAAACTTTTCTTAACGCCGAGTACGCCACATCTGATAACTTGGTCAGTTGCTGGAAAGTCAGGGAAAAAATGGCAGGTGATTTTCTGCTGATTAATGGAGATACTTTGTTTGAGGCGGCGATTCCTGAACGCCTGCTGCAAATGCCGAAAAATGAAGTGACTGTTACCATCAGTCATAAAAAAGAATATGATGCTGATGATATGAAAGTACAGCTTGATGGCACACGGTTGCTGCAAATAGGAAAAACCCTGGCGGCCGAAGAAGTGGATGCCGAGTCCATTGGGATGATCCTTTTTCGGGAACCGGGGTCAGCATGGTTCCGCGCGGCCATGGAACAGGCGCTCAAGGAGCCGGCGGCTAGAAAACGCTGGTATTTATCGGTAATCAATGAAATGGCCCGGAGTAAACCGGTTTGGACTTGTGCTGTTGCCGGATTGTCATGGGCTGAAGTGGATTATCCTGCCGATCTGGAACATGCCAGACAGGTGTTTAAATGATGCCGGCAGAGAGCCCATTAAATTGTATGTGCTGGATTAATCAGTTACCGCTATAATCGTTGCCCCGGTTGGCAATAATCTTATTGGCCAGGGCTAAATCTCCCACTGTATCCACATCAACGGCGGCTTCCGGTTGGACCATCATAATGGCTCCTGCCTTTAGTCCCATCCGCCGGGAAATACGCCGCAAACCATCTTCCATAGTTAACTGCCCCAACAGGAAACGAAGTACGGTTATCCAGCCGCAGACGCTGACAATGCGTAAAGGTTTTTTTCGCTGTTGTTCGACCTGACGCCAGAAATTGGCGGCGGAATAACTTTCCGGGGTCAAAAAGGCAAACAGGTTGCAGGAACAGAAATTACCATCTTTAAGCTTGGTGACCGTACGCCGGCAGTTTGGAAAAGCTTTACAGAGCATTTCATAGGATGCCAGGCCAACGGCCAAATCATAATCAGTTTGGCGGGCCTGGGAACAGAAATAATCAACAATCTGCGGCGTCAGTAATGCGTGATCGGCAGTAGTTACCAAAACCGGTTTTCCCTGATCGATATGTTGTAGTGCCTCATACGTACTGGTGCTTGGTGTTTCCCGGTGTGGTATCCAGCGGATGTTATCCTTAGACAGAGCCTGGCTGATTTCCGGTGATTGGCTGATTATTTCTCTGGAGGGGCCGCAGAGGATGCAGGAATCTACCTCGCTGGAGGCTTCCAGTGCTTCGATGACGCGTATAACCATGGGGACTCCGCCTACCGGTGACAGTGATTTGCATGGAGCGCCGGTTGCTTCGGCCACCGGGTCGCCGATAGCCCGGTCAGCGGCCAGATTAAGAGCGGTGAATTTACTGGTCTGTCTGGTCATCTATGTTTGCCCTTCTCGTCTAAAAAATATTTCATGCTCATTCAGATTTCCTTACGGTAGATGGTATACCGTTTGGATATCCTGCTGCCCATAGTTTCAAGAATCTTGCGCATTTCCAGGTTGTCTTCCAGGATCCAGGACATTTCCACATCCGTGACTCCCTTTTTCATCACCTGATAACGGGCTGCATCGATAACCATGAAGGCGAGAGCGGCCCCGATCAGCTGGTGCTGGTATTGCTTTCGGATTCCCATGAGGGCGACCCGGGCGGTTTTAGGATGTTTAAGCTTCAATCGCCATAAAAGTTTCATCCAGCCTAAGGGAAGCAAGTGGCCGTTTAAATCAGTAATTATTTCATTAATGTTCGGTAGTACGATGATCATTGCGGCTGGTTTTCCATCGACCTCGGCAATCTGGATGAATTGTTTGTTCACCAGTAGTTTGAGATCTCTGCCCATGGCTTCCAGCTCAGCTTTGGTCAGGGGGATGAATCCCCAGTTGTTGGACCAGGCATCATTGAAAATATCACCAATGGTCTGCAGCTCTTCATCAAAACGGGTACGGTCCAGCGGCCTGATCTGTATATGATTCTTCACCCTTTTGGTTATTGCCAGCATGGCCCGGGGTGGGGTGAAGTTTGCCTTGATCATATAGGCCAGCAGTTCCTTGGCCGGGGTGTAGCCCTGTTCAGTTATTCTATGGCTGTAATAGGGTTTGGCATGGCCCATCATAATGTAGGGTGGGGTATCAAACCCCGATGTCAGCAGGCCGCATTCATGGTTGATCGATAAATTGAAGGGTCCCATAATAGACTTCATGCCCCGTTCCTGCAGCCATGTCTGAGCAGTGTTGAGTAATGCGGCAAATGTTTCCTGCTGATCTTCCGCCTCCAGCATGCCGAAAAAACCACACTGCTCA
>DQWO01000165.1 GCA_011042595.1 Pseudomonadota bacterium | reverse complement strand
TTCATCCGGCCTAATTCCCGGTTGGCATGCTTGATGGCATCAAAATAACGTTGGTCATCGGAAAGATCCAGAGTCTCGGCAAACTCATCCATACGGTCCATGGTCAGGGAGAGGATGTCACTTATATTGTCATCGTCGATCTTGAAAAACTTTTTCAGCAGATCATAACTTTGTACATGATTGCTATGACAGGGAAGATCAAATTCCTGATTGATAAAGTAGTTTGAACCGAGGTGATGAATGTTGCAGAAAGCATCTGCGAACCTGATGATGGCTGGCAGGCGATCAGCCTTTTTAGGAAATGAGGTGATGGGCTGGTGGTGCAGCCAGACGGCGTTAATGATTTTTTCCGGAAAATTCCAGCGTTCCGTTGTCCATTTGCCCAGTTGGTGATGACTGATGCCAAGGATTTTATCTTCCAGCTCCAGTGGCGGAGTATCACTTCCCCCTGATTTGTTCTGCCGCTGTAGTTGATTCAGAAAAAGACCGAATTCTTCAGGGAATCTGATAAAAGCAATCAGCTTGCCTATGTCATGGAGCAACCCGCCGATAAAAGCTTCTTCGGTTTGAGGATACCCGGTTATTTGGGCCAGAGTTTCAGCCGTAGTGGCACACGCCAGGCTATGTTGCCAGAAAGCTGACAGCTGCTTTTCACGTTTTTTTCCTTCCGGGGTAAAGGTATTATAGATACTGATACTGAGGACCAGGTTCCGAATGGTTTTTCTCCCCAGCAGAGAAATGGCATGGGAAAGATCATCAATGTGATCATCCAGAGAATAAAAACTGGAATTGATCAAGGAGAGGACCTTGCTGGTAAGTGCCAGGTCATGTTTGATTAATTCGGCCAGTTGATTGTTATTTACCTGTTCGTTAATGCATCCATCAATGATTCTGGTGGCGATAGCTGGCAAGGGGGGGATATCATCAACAGCCCCGATTTTTTCCTTCAGGTGATATCTTTGCATGCAATAGACCCTTCATGAATCAGGTTTTTCACGCCTCAAATATGAAGCTTTTACTGTGCCATTGATTTTATGATTTTTTACTAAGATATCAATTATTGGGCGTTAATCTGAAAATCAGAGATTTACGCGTAATTTCCCCGCCTGCAGTTCACCACTGAAAGCTATCTGGTGCAGGAAGAGCCAGAATCCAGCAAAAATACAATGATACCAGATTGACATTGGCTTGACAACCGGGAAATGAATTGAAAAAATCATCAGAATTTTGATGTATACGGCAGATTATAGCGAAAACTTTAGCTTTTTTAAGGGCTTAGAGGAAAATGATATTCAAACTTTCCAGTGGCAGGATGATGATGAGGCCTTTTTGTTGCTGTCCCGGCTACTCTTGTGTTATATAGCTTTCATCCGGTAGGCGAATATTTCCTGATGAACTGCTAGTTGCCAGTTCCTGGTATTTGTCAGCTTTACATCTGCAGATTAGGGCTTTTTGTTGCTGACAGACAGCTGATGGCCTAAACCAGTAACAAATGTCTTTTGATTATTTGCGGGGAGATTTTTTGACGTGTCCATTGATCCCAAAGCCCTGATTGCTGCCATAGGTATGCGAAAACGGGTATTGATTTTAACCCACAACAACCCGGATCCCGATGCTCTGGCATCGGCTTGCGGTCTTGCCGCGGTCATTCAACATCTCACTTCCTGTCGGGTCCAGGTGGGTTATAGCGGTATTATCGGTCGTTCTGAGAATCGGGCCTTGCTCAGATATCTGCCCATTGATCCCACCCCTTTTAGTCGCATTCGGGGGCGGCAGCAATTGGCTTATGCTTTGGTTGATACTCAACCTGGCGCGGGGAATAATGTCCTGCCAGCTGGAATTATCCCGATGATGGTGGTTGATCATCATCCCCCCAAAGTTACCACCAGACTGCTGTTAAAACAAACCCCCATTGTTGATATCCGCACGGATTACGGGGCCTGTGCGACGATTATTACTGAATATCTGCAGGAACTTGATGTTCCCATCTCCGGCAGCCTGGCAACCACCCTGGTTTATGGAATTACTTCTGAAACCCAGAGCCTCGGTCGGGATGCTACCAAAGCTGACTTGAAGGCCTATAATGATCTTATCTCGTTGGCTAACCTGAAAAACCTTTCGATGATTGAATTCAGTCGTCAGCCACGGGAATATTTTCGTTATGTCAAACGGGCGGTAAATAATGCTTTTTTTTATAAGAATGTTATCGGTACGCGATTGGGAGAAATAGGTAATCCGGATATGGTTGCCGAAATGGCCGATTTTCTTCTCCGGCATGAGCGCATGAGCTGGTCGATTGTCACCGGACTCCATCAGGATAAATTACTGGTTTCCATCCGGGCTACTAATAATCGAGCCCGGGCGGGTCGGACTATCCGCCGTTTGGTGGAAGTCCTTGGTGGAACAGCCGGGGGTCATAACCTGGTGGCCGGTGGCCAACTTGATTGTAAGGGAAAAAGCGTTGAAGAAATTTCTCAATTGGACCGGGATCTGATTATGGGTTTCATCAGAAAAGTAACCAACATTGACAATGTCAAAGTGATCAATCCCCTGGTGTCGGCTGAAATTCATGATCCCTGGGAAAAATAGCTGTAGCATTTTTTTATCTATGGATTATGATATTGCAATCCATCCTGTTGGTCATCAACAACCTCTCCCATATGAATTGTAGTTTAAAACTGAGCTAATGAAAAAAAGGATTACTGACTGGTTGCTGCTTAACGTGGTTCCCTTCTCGGCTTCGCTGATTATCAGGGTGCTTTACCGGTTTAACCGGATTGAGCATTTTGGTGGTGAACATTTGCAGGCTTGCCGTCGACAAAACAAAGGGGTCATATACGTTTGCTGGCATGACCAGTTATTGCTGATGGTTAAAAGTGTTTCCAGCCATGGGGCGAAAATTCTTATAAGTTCTTCTAAAGATGGTGAAATAATTGCCAGAACCATGCGTTACTTTGGCCAGGAAGCAGTGCGTGGTTCTTCCACCAGGGGTGGAATAGCGGCAATGAGGGAAATGATTGCCCTGGCAAAAGGTTCCGCGGATCTGGCAATTACCCCCGATGGACCGAAAGGGCCGCGCCACCAGGTGAAACCGGGGGTAGTGCAGCTGGCCAAGCTCAGTGGCCGGTCGATCCTGCCGATAGCCTTTGCCTGTAGTCGTGGACATCGTTTCAATTCATGGGATCGTTTTTTGCTGCCTTTTCTTTTTGGCCGGGGTGTTTTTGTCATAGGTGTGCCATTGGAATATGAGCATGGAGAAGAACCGGAGCATTTTCGCCGGCGTTTAACCGAGGCTATGGCAGAAACCTGTCAGCAGGCCCGGGAATATATCGAGGGATATGGTTTATCTGCTGTATGATTTAATCCTGCTGCTGGCAGCTTTGATTCTGATCCCCTATTATTATTATTATTTCAGGGGGGTTCGTTATCGATCATTCCGCCATGGTATAAAAGAGCGTTTGGGCTTTTTTGCTCCCGGGCAGTTTGACTGCCTGGCCGGTAAACAGGTTTTCTGGATTCACGTGGTCTCTGTGGGTGAGACCAGGGCGGTGCTGCCCCTGGTGAAAGCTTTGAAAAAAGCTTATCCTGAGGTGGCCTTGATTATTTCCAATGTGACGGAAACCGGTCATGAAATTGCTTCCCAGGTAGCAGAAGTTAATTGCTGTCTTTTTTTCCCTTATGATTTTTCCCTGGTCGTTCGCCGGGTGTTAAGGCAAGTCAATCCATCCTTGATTATTATTGTTGAAACCGAGATATGGCCTAATTTTGTCCGCTTGGCCAGAGATAGGAAAATTCCGGTTATCTTGGTAAATGGTAGAATATCCGATCGGTCCTACCCTCGTTACCAGTGGATTAAAAGGTTTATCAGGCCGATTTTACGGCAGTTTTCCTTTTTTTGTATGCAGACGGTGGA
>DQWO01000134.1 GCA_011042595.1 Pseudomonadota bacterium | reverse complement strand
GGCTGACGGCCTTTACCATTGCCGGCGGCTTGGCGGGCCTGTCAGGAGCGCTTTTCTGTCTTTTCAACAGCATGGCAACCCCCGATTTCATGCATTGGAGCTACTCAGCCCGTCCGATTCTCATGACCATTCTCGGAGGCTCAGGGGTTTTTCTCGGCCCGGCATTCGGAGCAGCGGTTTTTTTCCTGCTTGAACAGGTAATAACCCATATCACCGATAACTGGATGATTTTTTTAGGCGCCATTCTCATTCCGGTGGTAATTTTCTTCCCCCAGGGAATCTTAGGCACCATTGTCAAATACTTTGACCGGGAACAGGAGACCGACAGACAATGACCAATGTTCCTATTTTAAAAATCGAACATCTGGGACATGCTTATGGCAAGTTCCAGGTCATTAACGATATTTCTCTTGAAATACCCAAAGGGGAGCTGACCGCCCTGATCGGCCCCAATGGTGCCGGGAAAACCACCTTTTACAATGTGGTTTCCGGTCGTTTTCCACCCAGCAAAGGCAAGGTGTTTTTTGATGGGCAGGAAATCACCGGTAGACCAGCGCATAAAATTGTTCCCCTGGGGATGCTCCGATCCTTTCAGATTACCAATATTTTCCCGGAACTGAGCGTCCGGGAGAATGTACTGATTCCTTTACTGCTCCAACATCGACGGGGATACACCTTTTTCCGTCCACTGAGTCGGGAAAAACAACTTTATCAAAAAGCAGATGAAGTTTTGAGCAAAATCGGCATTCTTGAATATGGAGACAAACCGGCCAGGGAACTGGCTTACGGTGATAAACGACTGGTTGAGATGGCCATTGTTCTGGCCCGGAAGCCAAAACTGGTTCTTTTGGATGAACCGACAGCCGGGATGAATCCGGAAGAAACCGAAAGAATGATCCTCCTGATCAAGGAACTGGCTGAACGTTTCGGAACCACTTTTTTCCTCACTGAACATGACATGAAAGTTGTTTTTTCCATTGCCAAACAGATTTTTGTCCTGCACCAGGGTGGCCTGCTGGCAACCGGAACCCCGGAAGAAATTCGCGCCAGCCCCCAGGTCCGGGAAGCATATCTGGGAGGAGGAACAATCAAATGCTGAAAGTTGATGATATTCATGTCTATTACGGTGACAGTTACATATTACAGGGAATCAGCTTGTCGGTTGGCAAAGGTGAAATTGTCGCCCTGCTGGGGCGCAACGGCGCCGGGAAAACCACCTCCATGCGCAGCATCGTTGGTTATAATCCTCCGGCCCGGGGAACCATACATTTCCAAGAGGCCCTGATCAGCGGCCGGCCAGTGTATGCCAATATTCGTTCAGGAATCGGTTATGTGCCGGAAGAGCGGCAGATTTTTCCGAACCTGACAGTAGAAGAAAATCTTGAAGTAGCAACCCGGCCGCCACAAGCCAGCCAAATGCCATGGAATTTCGAACGAATTTTCTCTACCTTCCCATTACTCACCAGGCTGCGCCATCACCTGGGAGGGGAATTAAGCGGCGGTGAACAACAAATGCTGGCCATCGCCAGAGCCTTGGCCGGCAATCCGCAACTTCTGCTTCTGGATGAACCCTGTGAAGGTCTGGCCCCGGTCATTGTCGAATCTCTGGGAGAAATTATTGTCAATCTGAAAAGCGACATTCCAATTTTAATGGCTGAGCAAAACGCCCATTTTGCCTTGGGCATTGCCGATCGGGCCTATGTCATCGATAAAGGGCTTATCCGCCACCAGGGGGACAGCTGTGAGATCAGCAACAACGAGGAAATACAGGATCGTTATCTGGCAGTATAATCCACATCAGCATACAACAATCATCATCACCAGTAGTAGTAGTAGTAGTAGTAGTAGTAGTAGTAGTATAAAACGTCATTGTGTTGATTACTACTGGCATCAACCAGATTGAAGTCCTATAATTCGCTTCAAAGTCTATTGATTGCAGATTAAAGATAATATACTTTTAGCAATGACGGGAGGTTCACATGGATCAGGAAAGACTGAGTACCCTGGAAGTAGCACTGAACAATGAAATGAGAGAGAGGGAGTTTTATCTAAAAAATGCCGAGCGAACCACCAACCCGGTAGGCAAAGCCATGTTCAAGCAGATAGCCGATGAAGAGCTGGAACATTATAATCGCCTGAAACAGCTGCATGAAAGCTGGCAGAATCAAGGAAAGTGGCCTGAATCTGTTCCTCTCGTCGTGGCAGAATCAAACCTGGAAAATACCATGAAAGATGTCATTGGACAGGTGGAAGAGGCTGAACCAGGCGATGATGATGACCTTAAAGCGGTGAGAGCCGCCATCGGATTTGAAGCCGAGGCCGGGAAATTTTATGAAAAGCTACGGGATGCATCTACCGAAGAAAAGGAAAAGAATTTCTTTGCCCTGATGGCCAAAATAGAATTTGAACACCTGGCATCACTCAAAGAGACAGAAGAATATTTCCTAAATCCGGCCGGATGGTACCAGAAAATGGAGCATGGCGGCCTCGACGGGGCATAACACCACAATAAATGTATTGAAAAAAGCCCGGCTGAGAGATATCAGCCGGGCTTTTTTCAACCTATCCTCTTACAATCAGCAGGAAGCCTTCCAAAGTCCATGCAGATTGCAATATTCGCGGGTTTCAACCTGAGCCGCCTCAACGGCAAAGAATGCTTCCGGGGCATCCCCGGGATTCAGTGCCTGACGGTACAATTTCCCATCAGCAAGCAGTTCGATAAAAGCAATATAGTGTTTTTCTTCCATCGGATGGGCAACGCTACCAACCTTCACTTTATAGCCACCATCCACTTTTTCAATTACCGGTACATGTTTTTCCTTGGCGGCATCAACACTTCCGGCTTCTACCAGCGACATGGGCTCGTTGCAACAGATAATTTCACCCACGCCGGAATGAAGAATTTCCACCATGTTGCCACAGATTTCACAGCGATAAATTTCATTTACTTTCTCAGCCATTTTTTCCCCCATAGATTAAAGATTAATTCGGCTGCAGACAAACATACCTTTGTAACCCAAAGCAGCCTTTTATTATGTTACGAACCAAATGATAATAAAGTTAATCTATTTTGTCAAGTTAAAAAATATAAAAAATCATTATGACTAAAAAAACATCACACAACTTGCAACTTCATTGCTGACTCAGAGGGAACCGGAACTTATAAATTTAGCTATTGCCCGGAAGAAAATCCTTTCAGCAGACCCTTGAGATCCTTTTTTATCGATTTTATTTTTTCGTCCGTGGTTCCATCTCCTGAAATCAATTTTTTGAGGTCTTCGGTTCCGGGAACACCATTTCCAATCATGCCCTGAAGATCAGGCCGAATCTTCGGCGCAGTAAAAGTTCCGCTCACCACCAGCGGTACCATCAAGCCGGAACGATCCTTGGTATCACCCTGACCTTTTATGGTCCCCACTACTTTGGGCTCTATCCTGAAGTCCAGCTTTTCCCGTGGCAGGTCAGCCTTTCCCACTGCACTCAGGCGCAGAAGTGGAGATTTCAAAGTTGTCCCCGGGGTATCAACAACGCCGTTTACAATGGTAAAAGGAACGAGGAGTTCAGCAAAATCAGTCCGTGGTTTTTCGGCTGTTTTTTCAGCCAGTCCCAGGCCACCTTTAAGATTACGAATCATACCAGCCAGGTCTACACCTATAATTGCCCCGTCCTTAAGGGAAAACCCCCTTGACCATTCAAGCTGCGTTTGATAGCTCCCGGCTCGTCCCCTGACATGGACAATGTCACTTGCGAAGCCAACGTCCCTTCCAGTATATCCTTTTTGAGCAAATCTTTTAGCAATGGGCCGACGGCAACATCCTTCAGCTGCAGCTTAAAACTGCTTCGGGGAATATCCTGCCGGCAATTAAACCTTCCGGTTGATGAAAAGGTTCCCTGGTACAGGTTGCACGCCAGAG
>DQWO01000175.1 GCA_011042595.1 Pseudomonadota bacterium | reverse complement strand
GTGATTAAAGTGTTTGATAGATTATCTTACCGAAGATTAAAAACTGCTATCCGGTTTTCTCTTTATCATTCGTGCTGTCTTCTTCTGCTCCTGAGTATGTTTTTTTGTTCAGCCTGTGAAAATCAGGGTCAAGAAATTGTAGCTACCATCGGCAAGCAACAGATAACAAGAAAACAGCTGGAATCAAGAATTCAGAAATACAAAACTGCTTTCCCCCACGCCGCCCCGCAGGAAACCGTTACACCAGCAGAACTCAAGCACTTTTTTCTTGACCAGATTATCGATGAAACCCTGATTGTGATGGAAGGACGAAAAAGGGGTTTGGCTGTCAAGGAAGACAACCTGGAACAGCTTATCCGCAAAACGATGATCGACCTGGGCCGGACAATAAGCTATCCATCCAGACAGGAAGCATTGGAATACTACCGGAAGCATAAGAAAGACTATCTGGTGCACAAACGATATGAGATAAGCCAAATTCTGGTTGCGGACGAACATCTTGCCTGGGAGCTCAAAGAAAAAATTGAGAAGCAGCAGTTAAGCATGGAAGAAGCCGCCAGAAAATACTCAATAGGTGAAGAAGCTTCCTGCGGGGGACATCTACAGCCCATGAGACTCAACGACTTTATAGCCGAAATCGCCAAAATTATTCCCCGATTGAAACCAGCACAGGTAAGCCCGGTCATACATAGCCCCTACGGCTACCACCTGCTAAGACTGGAACATCCATTGCCAGCAGGACTTTTACCTTTTTCAGAAGTAGAGAATAAGGTCAAAGATGAACTCTACACCCTGAAGCTTAGAAACCATTTCCGCCAATGGCTGGCTGAAGCCCGGGTACGATATCAGGTTAGCATTCAGGCATCTCAATTAGAGGCAGTCAATGAAAAATAAATCAGTATATTTTTATCTAAGGATTATACTCGTTTTCGTTTTCCTCACCATCAATGCTCATATCCAGACTTCCAGAGCTCAGGTGGTCAACCAGCTGCTGGTCGTCGTTGGCAACCAGATCATCACCACCAGAGATTTAATGCAGGCAGTTAATCTGGAATATGGACAACAGCAATTTTCCCACCTTTCCCTTGACGCCCAAAATAAAGCAAAACAAAAACAGCTGAGCAAGCTGATTGATGACCTGCTTTTAGCTCACCTGGCCAAGAAAAAAGGAATCGAGATCACTGCGAAAGAAATTGACCTGACAATTAAACGGGTCATGGAACAAAATAAAATGAATGATGAAGAGCTTAAAAAAGCATTAGAACATCAGGGAATGTCTTTAGAAAGTTACCGGATCAAACTTACCAGAGATCTCCTGCGCACCAAGCTTATCAACCAGGAAATTAAACCACACATTATCTTGTCCGATGCAGAGATACTGAGCTATGCCAGAGAAAATAGTTTATTTCCAGAAAATGACGCGCAAATCATCCTTTCCCAGATTCTGCTTCCTGAAGCCAAGACTGCGGCTGAAAAAGATAAAATGAAGCGGACTGTTGCGAAGATAAGGAAACGACTGGCAAAAGGGGAATCTTTCGCCTCTCTGGCCCGGGAATTTTCCACCGGACCGGCAGCCAACAGCGGCGGCAAACTGGGAAATTTCAAAAAAGGACAGTTACTGCCGGAGATTGAAACCGTTGCCTTTGGAAAGCTGCCAGTCAACCAAATGAGCAAGATTATTCATACCCGATTTGGCAACCATTTAATCATGGTTCTCAAGCGCAATGATCCGCAAGCCGGCCAAACCCGGGAAGCACTGGCACCCGAAGTTGAAACCAGAATCAAGAATGCGCTTTTTACCGAAAAAGTTACGCATGAACTGGAGCAGATGCTGGTGAAGTTGCGCCAAGAGGTTTCGGTTAAATATAAAAACTGACACTGTGCCATCCGGCACATTTTTTACAACAATACTATTGTGCTCAAGTGAAATGAGCATTTCCTAATGATGAGTGCTTTCAGCGATCAGCAATCAGCTTTCAGCAAAACGTTAATCAACCCCAGCCGAATGCAACACAAATCAACAGATATTCATTTTATATTCGCCCGTCCGTCATCATGATGGAGAGCTTATAACCAGCTTCTCCAAAGTCCCCTTCAACTCCTCAATGCCGGTCCCTGAAGTCGAGGATACAGCCATCAACAGCCGTTTCCCCTGTTCGGCTATCTTTGGAGATAGAGCTGCCAACAATTCCTTAACCCGTTCAGCCGGCAGGGTATCTGTCTGCGACAGGAGAACCAGTTTAACCCGCTTTACTAACTGTGGATTATAAGCGTTTAGTTCCCCCATCACTGTCTGATAATCATGGAGCAGCAATGCTTCGTCATCACGGTCTTTCACCGAAACAAGCATAACGATAACCTCTGTTCGCTCCACATGTTTAAGGAACCTGATCCCCAGGCCACTACCCTGGTGGGCATTTTCGATCAATCCAGGAATATCAGCAATGATCAGACGTTCATAATCGCCGCCAGCCATAATCCCCAGATTAGGGTTCAAGGTGGTAAAAGGATAACCAGCAACCTTTGGCCGGGCTGCCGAAAGAACTGAAATAAGCGTAGACTTCCCGGCATTGGGCAGCCCCACCAAGCCAACCTGGGCAATAACCTTCAAAACCAGGCGCAGTTTTTTCATCTCCCCGTCTTCACCCGGCTGGGCAAAACGGGGAACACGCATGGTGGAAGAAGCAAAATGGGCATTACCTTTTCCCCCCCGCCCACCGGCCGCCAGCAGCAATTTCTGCCCATCCTTCAGGACTTCGCCGACAAACAGCCGTCCATCGTCATCGCTCAGCTCCCAGACTTCCGTTCCCAGGGGTACGGCAATTTCCACGGTTGGAGACGCAGCACCATCTTTGCCTTTTCCGGCACCATTGCCGCCTTTTTTTACCCGGAAAGTCCGCTGATGGAGCAGATCAAGCAGGGTATTTTTCTGAGAATCTCCGACCAGCAGAACATCTCCGCCCTTACCACCATTACCGCCATCAGGACCTCCTTTGGGGACAAATTTCTCCCGCCGGAAACTGACACAACCGTTGCCACCATCACCGGCATGAACCTCAATCGTTGCCTCGTCGATAAATCTCATAATGTTACCCCAAAAAAAATGAGCCCACAAAGGGGCTCACCTTATTTATACTACTGCAAAAAGTAATAAATCTACGCTGGAACCGCTGCTGGATAAACACTGACTTTCTTCCTCTTTTTATCCAGGCGCTCATACTTGACCACCCCTTCAGTCAAGGCAAACAAGGTATCATCCCTGCCACGACCAACATTATTACCCGCATGAATCCTGGTACCACGCTGCCGCACCAGAATACAGCCCGCCGGAACTTCCTGTCCGGAAAAACGCTTGACGCCCAGCCGTTTACTGACGCTGTCACGACCATTGCTGGTGCTGCCACCACCTTTTTTATGAGCCATTTTCGTCTCTCCCCTATTTCTTAAAAAAGAGATCTTGCGATTCAGCTTACAACTGGCAACTGCTGATGCTGAATACCTTCATCGGTAAACAGCAGTTGCCAAATGAGTATCTCTACGCCGTAATCTCTCCGATTTTCACATCGGTTACAAACTGTCGATGGCCACGCATCTTCCTGTAACCTTTACGTCTTTTTGATTTAAACACCAAGATCTTTTTATCGCGCTTCTGCGTCACTATCTCACCGGCAACCTTGGCATTCTCAATACAAGGATTACCAACCACCAGTTCACCTTCCTTGACGATGGCAAGAACCTCAGAAAATTCCACTGCATCGCCGGCATCGCCATCGAGTTTTTCCACCTGGACAACCTGTCCGGGAGTCACCCGATATTGCTTCCCGCCAGTTTTAACCACGGCATACATGAAAATCGCTCTCCTTATACAATCAATGATATAATATTACATCCAAGGCTTCCTTGAAAAATGGCCTTTTTGCCCGATTACTACCTTATAC
>DQWO01000217.1 GCA_011042595.1 Pseudomonadota bacterium | reverse complement strand
GGTTATGGCTTGGAAGTTATTGTTCTTGATGTTCCCTGGGGGACGGCAGTAAGTTCTGGGGATATTGCCGATTGTCTGGCTAGGGATGGGGATGTCAGCGGGGGTTTGATGCAGGCCAGGGAGACTTCAACCGGGGTCATGCATCCGGTAAAAGCCATTGCTGATCTGGTCAAAAATCGGGAACAGACCATCCTGATTGTAGATGCCATTACCGGGGTTGGAGTTTTTGATTTGCCCATGGATGAATGGGGTCTTGACGTGGTGGTTACCGGTTCTCAGAAAGCCTTGATGCTGCCTCCCGGACTGGCTTTTGCTGCCGTCAGCCAAAAAGCCTGGGGTTTTAATAAAACATCAACCCTGCCACGTTATTATTTTGATTTTGCCAAAGAGCTGAAAAATGCTCAGAAAAGCCAGAATGCCTATACTCCAGCGGTTTCGCTGATTATCGGTCTGCGGGAAGTCCTGGCGATGATCAGGGAAGAAACGCTGGAAGGGGTTTTTGCCCGTCATGCCCGTTTGGCCAGTGCCACCCGGGCCGGAGTCCAGGCCCTGGGATTGGAACTTTTTGCTCCGGATGATCCCTCTAATGCCGTAACCGCTGTTAAAGCCCCTGAGGGTGTCGACGGTCAGGATGTAGTAAAGGTTCTGCGTGATGATTATGGGGTGACCATTGCTGGTGGCCAGGACCATGTCAAGGGGAAAATATTCCGCCTGGCTCATTTAGGCTATGTTGATGATCTGGATGTGTTGACCGGTTTAACCGCCCTGGAAATGGCCCTGATGGATCTTGGCTATGAATTGAATGATCGCAGCGGGGTGCGGGCGGCGCAGATGATTTTGAAGCTCAAAAAATAGCGGGGGGAATGAAAAGTGAAAGTATTAATCAGTGATAAAATGTCCCCCAAGGGGCTGGAAGTTTTTAAACAGTTTCCCGAGCTTGAAGTGGATGTCAAGGTTGGTATGTCCCCGGAGGAACTGGCATCGGTCATCGGCCAGTATGATGGCCTGGCAATCCGCAGTGCCACCAAAGTAACCAGCGAGATTATTGCCGCCGCCGACAAACTGAAAGTGGTTGGCCGGGCCGGGATCGGGGTGGATAACGTCGATATTGAAGCGGCCACCAGACGTGGCATCGTGGTGATGAATACTCCTAAAGGAAACACCATTACCACGGCGGAACATACTCTTTCCATGATGCTGTCTCTGAGTCGTAACATCCCTCAGGCCACCCAGTCCATGAAGGCGGGGAAATGGGAAAAAAGCCGGTTCATGGGCAAAGAATTATTTAATAAAACTCTCGGAGTGGTTGGTCTTGGCAATATCGGCAGCATTGTGGCGGATCGGGCCCAGGGCCTGAAAATGAAGGTGATTGCCTACGATCCCTTTATTTCTGAGGAACGGGCTACTAAAATGGGCATTGAACGGGTCAGCCTGGAAGAGTTGTATCAGCGTGCTGATTACATCAGTGTTCATACGCCGATGACCAGTGAAACCCGCCATATGATTAACAAAGAATCCTTTGTCAAGATGAAAGAAGGGGTGCGGATACTCAACTGTGCCCGGGGTGGCATTATTAATGAAGGAGATCTTTACGAAGCCTTGAAGTCGGGAGTGGTGGCTGGTGCGGCCTTTGATGTTTTTGAACAGGAGCCGCCGCCTGCCGACCATCCGCTTCTCAGTCTGGATAATTTTATTTGTACGCCGCATCTTGGGGCTTCCACCGACGAAGCCCAGGTGAATGTGGCCATAACCGTAGCGGAGCAGATTGCTGATTATCTGTTGAATGGAACCATAACCAATGCCCTGAATGTTCCCAGTGTCAGTGCTGAAGTCCTGAAGGTTGTGGGACCGTACCTGACCCTGGCTGAGAAGATGGGTCTTTTCTATTCCCAGATCTGTGAAGGCGGTACCTGCGGCCTCAGTGAAGTGCGGGTTGAATACAAAGGCAAGGTTGCCGAGCTTAACCAGGCGCCAATTACCACCGCTCTGCTGAAAGGTTTGCTGACCCCCATAGTTGGTGCGGTGGTAAATTTTGTCAATGCGCCGGCCATAGCCAAAGATCGGGGGATTCTGGTAACTGAATCCAAAACCGAGGAGGCGGGTAACTTTTCCAGTATGATCAGTCTGATCGGTAGCAGCAACGGGGAGTCATTTACGGTTTCCGGCGCCTTGTTCGGTAAAACCGAGCCGCGGATTGTCCGGATTAACAAGTTTGAAATTGAGGCGCTGCCGGTGGGCCATATCCTGGTCATCTATGCCCATGACAAGCCTGGTGTGATTGGCAGTATCGGCTCTTATCTGGGCGAAAATCAGGTTAATATCGGCAAGATGCAGTTTGGCCGGGAATATGCCGGCGGCATGTCTATTTCCATGGTCCAGGTTGATTCTCCTGTAACTGAGGAAATACTCGATGGCTTGCTGCAAAAACCCAACATTGTTTCGGTGAAAGAAATATATCTGTAACTTTTTCCGGGATTTTGATTGACCTTTTTATAACTCGGGCGAATGGTCGGAAGATTTTAAGGATCTAACATGGCAAACGTAGTACTGGTCGGCACTCAATGGGGCGATGAGGGCAAAGGTAAAATTGTTGATTTATGGACCGCGCAGGCTGATATGGTGGTTCGTTTCCAGGGTGGTAATAATGCTGGCCACACCCTGATTATTGATGGGGAAAAATTTGTCTTTCATCTTATCCCTTCTGGCATCCTCCATCTCGGCACCCAGTGTGTGATCGGCAGCGGAGTAGTGGTGGATCCGGCCATCTTGTTGGATGAAATGGAGCAGTTGCGGTCCCAGGGATATGAAAAAGCTCTGGAACGGTTGGTTATTAGTGATGAAGCCCATATTATTCTGCCGACGCATCGATTGATTGACATGGCCCGCGAGGCCGGCCTGGGATGCCGTAAAATCGGCACCACCGGCCGGGGTATTGGTCCTGCCTATGAAGATAAAATGAGCCGCTGCGGCCTGCGTTTTATTGATCTGCAGCTTGGCGGAGAACATCTGAAAGAGCGGCTCTACGCCATCGTTGAAGGCCACAATCAACTGTTAGAAAAAATTTACGGACAGGAAACGGTTTCTCCGGCTGCCGTCCTGGCTGAAATTGAACCGGCCGCGGAAATTCTGCGGCCGATGGTCCAAAAAACACCATATATGCTGCAGGAAGCGGTTGATAAAGAGCAGAATATTCTCTTTGAAGGAGCCCAGGGAACGTTGCTGGACATTGATCACGGTACTTTTCCCTTTGTTACCTCATCGTCAACGGTAGCGGCCAATGCCTGTGCTGCCAGTGGCTTTGGTATGAACCGGATCAGCCAGGTGTCCGGGG
Source organism: Pseudomonadota bacterium (assembly GCA_011042595.1). Taxonomy (GTDB): domain Bacteria; phylum Desulfobacterota; class Anaeroferrophillalia; order Anaeroferrophillales; family Anaeroferrophillaceae; genus DQWO01. The sequence goes on along the minus strand of DQWO01000217.1, from coordinate 622 downwards.
TGATCAAGGCTTATACTACCAGGGTTGGCGAGGGGCCTTTCCCCACTGAACTAAGTGATGAGAAGGGTGACTGGCTGCGGGAAAAAGGTGGAGAATTTGGGGCGACCACCGGGCGGCCACGGCGCTGCGGCTGGCTGGATCTGGTTGCTCTGCGCTATGCGGTGATGATAAACGGTCTGGACAGTTTTGCTGTGACCAAACTGGATGTGCTTTCCGGCCTGGAGAGTATCAGCGTCTGTGAAGCCTATGAATACCAGGGGAAACGGCTGGATTATTTCCCTTCTTCAATTGACATGCTGCAAGGTTGTACTCCTGTTTGTCGGCAGTTGCCGGGCTGGCAGGAAGATATAACCGGCATCCTAGCCTTTGAGGAGCTGCCGGAAAATGCCCGGAACTATATCCTATTTATGGAAGAGCAGCTGGGCATCCCGGCGCTGGTGGTTTCGGTGGGTCCGGATCGGGAACAGACCATCATCAGGGGCAATCCTTTTACGGTATAATTGTTGTTTTCAGGGGTATTTTCCCTTGACAAACAGGTGATAATCGGCTAGTAAAGCCATCCTGTTTTTCATTGGGGCCGTTAGCTCAGTTGGTAGAGCATCTGACTTTTAATCAGAGGGTC
>DQWO01000143.1 GCA_011042595.1 Pseudomonadota bacterium | reverse complement strand
GCTTCTGGCCAGTAAGCTTCCAGATCCATCTCATCATCAAAAAGAGCATCATCAACTGCCCCGTAGCCGCCAAAAGCATCACAGGAAAAGAGTACTTTATCTTCGGCCAGGTAGGTAAACATGGTATCAGGCCAGTGAAGCCAGGGATAGCTGAGAAATTTGAGCGTTTTACCCCCCAAGTCAATGCTGTCACCATCTTTAACCGCCGTAACCCGCCCCCCTTCACCGTAAAACTGGTCAAGAAAAGCTTTCGCTTTGGCAGTACAAAGAACCTCTGCCTGGGGACAAAGCTTGTAAACTGCCGGTATGGCTCCGGTATGATCAGGTTCCATGTGATTATGAATGATATAATCAACCTCATTCAGGGGGACAATTTCTTCAACCCGACCGATAAATTCATCAGTGTAGGTGGTCTTGGTCAGTTCAATCAGGGCCGTTTTTTCTTCACCCCGCACCAGATAGGCATTATAGCTCATCCCTTTGGGTAGCGCCCATAACCCTTCAAAAAATGGGGTATCATGGTCATTGATCCCCACCCAGTATACTCCATCGATAATCTTCGTTGCACTGTTTGGCATGGTATTCCTCCTTAACCGCGTGATCCATTGACTTATGAAAACAAAAATACCACCTCTACCATCGTAAGTCAATTATTTTTGTTTAGATAAAAAGGAGAAATCAGGAAACCATCCGATTAATAAAACCCTGCCGCAGAAAACGACGAAAAGCATCAGCGGTAACTGGAGGACTGAAAAGATATCCTTGAACCTCAAAACATTGTTGATCGGCCAGGAAGTCCAACTGCTCTTCGGTTTCCACCCCTTCAGCAATCAGATCAAGTTGCAGACTATGACCCATAGCAATAATAGCGGTGGTCAGAGCAACATCATTTCCATCATTGGGGATATCCATGACAAATGACCGGTCCACCTTGATAGCATCCAGGGGAAAACTTTTCAGATAACGCAGAGAAGAATAGCCGGTTCCAAAATCATCGACAGAAAGGCGGATCCCCAGTCTTTTCAACCCCTGCAAAGTATCGATTATATCCCGGGACTCACCCAGCAGAATACCTTCCGTAAGTTCCAATTCCAATAATTCAGGCTGCATGCCGGTCTCAGCTATGATTTCAGCCACCGTCTTCACCAGGTTTGAACGTTTGAACTGGACAGCGGAAATATTGACGGCTATGCTGATGGCCGGCAATCCTTCCCTGATCCAGGCCTGATGCTGTAAACAGGCGGTCCGCAATACCCATTCTCCCAGCGGGACAATCAAACCGGTTTCCTCCGCCAACGGAATAAACTCAGACGGCAATACCAGGCCAAGCTCCGGATGCTGCCAACGCACCAGCACCTCTGCCCCAACAACCTGTCGGGTTTTGATATTTACCTGAGGTTGATACAAGAGCACCAGATGTTCTTCTTCCAGCGCCCGGCGCAGTCCGCTTTCCATAGTCAATTCACGAACCGCTGCCGCATTAATTGATTCAGAGTAGAACTGATAATTATCTTTACCGTTATCTTTTACATGGTAAAGAGCCAGATCAGCGTTCTTCATGAGTGTTTCAGCATTCTCTCCATCCATGGGAAACAGGGAAATACCAATACTGACAGAGATATAGACCGGCTGTTCCTCAAGATAAAAAGGCTCGCACAGATCCTGCTGAATGCGCTTGGCAATTCTGGCCAAATCTTTTGCCTTATCAATATCTTGAATCAGAATGGAAAATTCATCTCCACCCTGACGGGCTACGGTCACCAGATCATTTTCAGCATCCTTTCGGGCAACACAGTCAGTATTACGCACAATTTGGTTAAGGCGCTGCCCGACTTCGGTCAGCAGAGCATCCCCTGCCGGATGACCAAGGCTGTCATTTATGCGCTTAAATCGATCCAGATCCATAAACATGACTCCCAGCATGCCCTTGTTTCTCCGGGCCTGGGAAATTGCTTTCTGCAACCGTTCATTGAACAGGCGCCTGTTTGGCAAACTGGTTAAGCTGTCATAATAGGCAAGGTAACGAATCTGCTTCTCTTTTTGTTTTCTTTCCGTAACATCCTGGATGGTCCCCGAAATCAACATCACCCTGTTGTCGTTATCAAGAATCGCTTCGGACTGCAGATTAATGATCCGCTCGCTTCCATCAGGTAGTTGAATCCGGAAATCAGTATTGTAGGATTTTTTCTGCTCCAGGGTCCGCTGTAACAGTCGCCTGGCCGAACGTTGGTCATGCGGATGAACGATCTGGATGAAATTGCGATAAGATGGCGGAGGCCCTCCAGGCTTCAGGCCGAGGATGTTAAACATCTGGTATGACCAGCGCATTTCACCAGTAGAATAATTCCATTCCCAGTTTCCCAACCGGGCAATTTCCTGGGCCTTTGCCAGCATGGCCTCGCTTTTACGCAATTCACTCATAGTCTGATTAGACCGCAGCATATAATGAACTCTTTGCGCCAGAATCAGATAGTTTACCGGTTTAGTGATAAAATCTGTGGCCCCAATTTCATAGGCTTCCCTGATGGATTCAAGATCGTCAAGGCCGGTCACCAGCAGAATTGGAATATCTTCAGCCGCGGGAAGTTCCCGCAGCTTACGGCAAACCTCAAAGCCATCCATATCCGGCATCATAATGTCCAGAAGAATGATATCTGGTCGCCTGAAGGGAAAAATTTCCAAAGCCTGTTTTCCACTTTCTGCTTCCACCACCTCCAGCCCACGGCTTTCCAGGGTTTCCCGCACCAGAATACGAATCATCACATCATCATCGATGACCATAGCCAGATATGATTTATCTGGTTTTATTGTTTCAATTACGCGCTTTGTCATCGATTCCCATCCATTTTTTTCAGCTCATCTCTTAATATCTGTTCAACCTGAAGGTACTCAGATTCAAGCTGAGAAAATAATGTATGAACAACAAGATCATGATGACGACCGGCTATTTCAAGTTCCCGCGACAATGAAGACAATTTCATTGCCCCAATCATGGCACTGCTCGACTTCATTTTATGAGCACAATTGGTAATTTTCTCATAGTCCTCATTCCGGACCCCAAGACTGAGAATGTTTATGGTTTCCATGGTCTGTTGCAAATAAACGGATATAACCCTGGCCAGAACGCTCGGATAACCTTCACGCTGCAGGCTACGGATATCATCCAGGCATTTGAAATTAAGGGAAACCTTCTCAATCATAAGACTTTTCACTCACCTGTTCACCAATTTAAAGACAACTTTTGGTAAGTTTACCGAATAACAATGAATCAAACCGACATTCTATTCGTGAATCGTCAAAATCAGGGTTTTCTTAAGCTGTTTTTAACCGATAAACCTGTTGTAGATTTGTAATAAAGACCGAGACTGAAAGAATCAGGTAACAGTGTCAATCGTCATCAAGTATCTTCCATCTTTCAAGAAAATCCTAAAGTATTTCCATAACATTACGATATTATAAGATAAATTACCACAATGTATCCGGATATCTGTCAACATGGAAAGTCAACAGAAAACAATCCAACCAACCCAGATTGATGATGTTTCAGCCAGTGAATTACAGGCGGCAGAAACAGCAGTAAACACCCTGCTGGTGGCAGTAAAAAATGCCTGTCTCTACCCGGAAGATCATGCTGTCTGTCAACATTCAATCAGCCATACTTTTACCCAGATTGATAATTTCATCAAGGATTATAGCAATTTAAGAATTACGGTTAATCAAAACCAGTTTCTCTATGAAGAAAAAGTGATTCACCACGCCCTACCTGATTCCAGCAACCTGGCATTCATATTTTTTCGTGACGGAATTCTCTGGCTGGAATTTCAGCAAGGAGTAAAAGTTGAAGAAATCAAAGAATTGTTCGAGCTTATTAACCACTACAAAAATCCCCAGGAAGAGGCTGAAGGTGACCTGGTCACTGCCCTCTGGGAAGCTGATTTTGCCCATATTTCTTATG
>DQWO01000355.1 GCA_011042595.1 Pseudomonadota bacterium | reverse complement strand
GATCCTTTTCACGCAGGACCACTCCTACCTGCCCCTCAATAAGGACATAGAAAACATCGCCAGCATCACCCTGACGAATGATATCATCACCGGCTTTTACCTGGGAAGACGGAAACACTTTGCTCAGTTGTTCCAAATCATCCCGGGATATTTGTGGCAACAGGTTGATTTCTTCTTTAGTTTCCTGCTCATGCCCCAAGGATAATTCTCCGAGGGCGGCAACCTCTGCTGTTAAGCCCTTATAGCTGTAGAGGGTGGCCAGAATGTCCCTGATCTCAATATTATCGGGTTCATAGCGCAGAATCAGCTTATAGACCGCAATAGCTTTATCCACTGCACCCTCACGGGCATCTTTCTCAGCCATTTTCATCAACAGCGAAATGCCCCTGCCGGAATCACCATTCTGAATGTAGGCTTCGGCCAACTTGATCTGGAGATGAAAGCTTCCCGGATTTTTAAGCAATTGTTCGTTTAAACGATCAATGCGGGAAGCCGGATGATCATCCCTATCTTTTTTACCAAAAAACATTGCACTCATAGGCTACTCATATCTCAGGGCCTCAGCAGGCAGCATTTTAGAGGCCCGGTACGAAGGATAAATGGTTGCCAGAAAAGAAATAAGCAATGACATAAAACAGATCAAAAACACATAAAATGGTTTCAGGCTAACCGGGAGGGTAGTAACATAATAAATGTCACTGGGCAAATTAATAAAATGATAGTTTTTCAACAACTCACAAATACCAATACCAGCACCCAAACCTAATAAGGTGCCCATAACACCAACAATCATTCCCTCCCAGACAAATATTCTCATGACTCTTCTAGCCGGCATGCCCAGGGTTTTCAGGATGGCAATATCCTTATGCTTTTCCATCACCACCATAAAGAGGGTGGAAACAATATTAAAGGCTGCAACCAGGATTATCAGCATTAAAATCACAAACATGGTTACCCGCTCGAGTTTGAGCGCCGAAAAAAGATTACGGTTCATATCAGTCCAATCGCGAGCCCAGAAAGGATACCCCAACAATTGCTGAATCTTTTTCCCCACTGAACCGGCACCGTAGACATCACCAACCTGGACAGAAATTCCTGAAACTTTTTCATCCAGTCCAAACAGTCGCTGGGCGGCGGCCAAATTCACATAAACCAATGAGGAATCATACTCATACATACCGGAAGAAAAGATCCCTGCGACTTGGAACAGCTTCATCCTCGGGACCATGCCCAACGGGGTCGGAGAACCGACCGGCGATATAATCCTGACCCGCCCACCAACCGAAACCCCAAGGTTTTTTGCCACCTCACTGCCTAAAACAATGTCGGGATAGTCATGGCTGCCCAAGGAAGTGTCGGCAGCGGTTTTCATGAATGAACCGGCAGTTATCTGGCTGCGGACATCCTTACCAAGCGGATCATTTTCCGGGTCAATACCCCGAAACACCACCCCGCTGACTGTCCGACCATGAGCTATCATCACCTGATTAAGGACAAATGGTGCAGTCAATCTAACCCCGGGAACTTTTTGCACCCTTTCCATAACCTTTTTATAATCGGAAATGGCACCACCATATCGCATCACGACAATGTGGGCATTATTCCCCAGAATCCGGCTTTTCAGCTCAGTCTCAAAACCACTCATCACTGACATAACCACAATCAAGGCAGCCACTCCGACGGCAACTCCGGCAATGGAAATTATGGTAATCAATGAAATAAAGATCTGTTTTCGTTTAGCAAGCAGATAACGAAAAGCGATGAAAAACTCAAGAAACAAGTTCAGGACTCTTTATTTTCAGGTTTCAACAAAGGAAATAATATAACATCACGAATTGAAGGTGAATCGGTGAGCAGCATAACCAGCCGGTCTATACCTATCCCTTCACCGGCGGTCGGAGGAAGACCATATTCCAGCGCCCTGATATAATCAGCATCATACTGATGAGCCTCCTCATCCCCAGCTGCTTTTTCCTTTCCCTGCTGAATAAACCGTTCACGCTGATCAAGAGGATCGTTTAACTCAGAAAAAGCATTGGCCATCTCCCGGCCGGCAATAAAAAGTTCAAATCGATCCGTTACCGCCGGGTTTGTTTCATTTCTCCGGGACAAAGGAGATATTTCAACCGGATAGTCAGTAATAAAAGTTGGCTGGATCAGCTTTGACTCAACAATTTCATCAAAGATTTTCATCAACATTTTCCCATAACTGCTATCTTTCTCTTCCACCTCAATGTCCATATCTTTCAACACCTGCAACAAAGAGTCACCGGTTTGCAACCTTTCCACCGGAATAGCGCCATACTTCTCAATGGCTTCAACCACTGTCAGATGGTCCCAGGGCGGGGTCAGATCAATTTCCTGCCCCTGATAGGTCACATTGCGGCTGCCACAAACCTGCTCAGCCAAACAGGCAAACAATTCTTCCGTAAGCTGCATGAGATCCAGATAGGTAGCATAAGCCTGATAAAACTCCAGCATGGTAAATTCAGGATTATGCTGAATGGAAATACCCTCATTACGAAAGTTACGATTGATTTCAAAAACTCGCTCAAAACCTCCGACTACCAGACGCTTCAGATAGAGCTCTGGAGCAACCCTGAGGAATAAATCCATATTCAGAGCATTATGATGGGTGACGAAAGGACGCGCGGTTGCCCCCCCGGCTATGGGCTGCATCATCGGGGTTTCCACTTCCATGAAATCACGCTGTTTGAAAAAGTCGCGGATTCCATCAATAATCTTCACCCGTTTTTTTAAAGTATCAGCTACCTCCTCGTTAACGAGTAAATCAACATAACGCTGACGATACCGGGTTTCCACGTCTTTCAGACCATGCCACTTCTCCGGCAAAGGCCGCAGGGATTTTGTCAGCAGGCTTAGCCGCTCAGCCAGAACCGTCAATTCACCTGTTCTGGTCCTGAAAACTTGCCCTTCTACCCCAATAAAATCCCCGACATCGCATATCTTGAAGATTTCAAACTGGTCTTCACTGATTTTATCTTTACGAACATATATTTGAATTTGACCAGTCCGATCTTTCAGGTGAGCAAATGCCGCTTTGCCAAAAAAGCGCAAAGACATCAGGCGTCCGGCCACCTTAACTTGGGAAGAATAGTTCTCCAACTCTTCCTTTTCAATCGCTCCAAAATGATTGACAACATCAGCCGTAGTTTCTCCGGGAACAAAATCATTGGCAAAAGGATTGATCCCCATTTGCCGTAGTTTTTCAATTTTATCAATCCGCTGCTGGCGGAGGTCGGTCTTTTCCTGCGTCTCTTTCATTTTACCATTTTCTTTTCTGGCATTATTTCGTTGCCGGCAATTCCTGCAACTCCAACTCAGCCTGTTTGGCTACCTCTGTACCCGGGCTCAATTCAAGGACTTGCTCAAATGCAAGCCGTGATTTTTCATTTTCATTATTTTTTTTCAATGACATTCCATACCACAACCATACCTGAGGCCAGCGGGGAGCCAATTTTGCTGCCTGGTCAAAAACTGTCACTGCCTGTTTGAACCTATCAGTATGATAGAAAAGCATTCCAAGGTTATAATATGCCTGGAAAAAAGCAGGTTTATACTTGATAGCCTGTCGGTAGTATTGCTCGGCAGCATCGGGATTATCCTTGGCTTCCATCACCTTCCCCAAATTTACCAGAGCCTTTTCAGGCGTCAGGTAAAGGGGGTTTCTCAGAGCACTATGAAATGATGATTCAGCCTTGGCATAATCTTTATCCAGCATATAAAGAATACCCAGGTTATTATAAGCATCGGAATAGTCTGGACCCAGTTCAACAGCCTGCAGAAATGCGGCCTTGGCCTGTTCATAATTCTGTGACTGCCAGGCAAGAATACCGCTGAGAAAGTAAAGACGCTTGTCACGAACTCCACTTTCCTGACTCCGGGATATATACTGTTTTACCAGATCATACTGATGATTACGATAATGAGTCAAGATCTCTTCATAAACAT
>DQWO01000062.1 GCA_011042595.1 Pseudomonadota bacterium | reverse complement strand
CAGCCGCGCCAGAAGAACGAATAACATTTCGTAAAATTGCCCCAGCCCACCGGAAACGCTGATATAAAAAATAGAGCCGCGAAGGTCCCGCATCAATGCCATGCGAAACAGGCCACGTAACACCTTGGGCAAGCGCCCCAGCCTGACCAGAAAGGAACGATCCAGATTTAAAGCTGACACACCAATAACTGCCGGAGTAATCCCCGCCTTTTCAAACTCATTCCGCACGGCGGCATTGATTACCGGCATGCCTCGCACCGGCGGCGGGAAGCCCCCCACCATGAGAATCCGGAGCTTTTCTTTTATGCCATTTCTTCTAACTTGAGAATCCATAAGAAAATTTATCAACCTGTCAGTTAACCCGATCAACCTCTATCGGCAGCTTTCTATATGGCACGCATAAAGCTTTTTCATAACCCCAGCGGTTACATAAATTCAACCCGAGCCGGTTATCGAGCCTTTGAATTTCAGGATAAAAGACGGCACGAAGATGATTTAATGTGGCGGGTGACATTTCCGGTTTATCCCGGTGGCTGTAAGTGGCGTACAGCGTCCGATTCAGCAGGGGGGATGATTTTACCCGATTGACAATATTCGGCATTCCCAGGCTTCTTACCTGCCATCCAATACTTCTTGCAACACCAGCCAGAAATCGCGACCTGGGTTTTGCTGCTGCCAGGGTTTTTTCTTTCATATCTTCTGGCAAAAATATTTGTTCAATACTTAGAAATTTGCAAATATTGTTGAAAAATTGCTGGGGGTTAGCCGCCAGGTCATCAAACACAGCCACATAAATTTGTTCACGCCGGAACAGTTGCAGATAGTTCTCAAGGTGCCTGGCATAACAACCATGATCAATCAGTTCATCAACCTGTTGAAGCGCTGTTTCAAAATCCGTAGACACTCTTCCCTGCTTGATCATGTATAGATACGCAGAGAAGGCCCTCTGGGCCGGCTCCCGCAGGCAGACCATCAACTTGACTGAAGGGAGATCGCGGGCGATGCGTTCGCACGCTGGCCGCGAAAAAAGGTAATCATGGCAAATTTCTCCAATGATCTGGTGCGCTGCTTCGGCGTTCTTAAAAAAGTCGAGATACCAGGTCCACCCCTTTTCGTAAAACCGGTCGAAAAAGAACAACTCTTTTACATAGGGCAAATAGATCGATTTATGCTTTTTAAGCGCGCGGTATAACCATGTGGAACCGGCTTTGTCCGGTCCGATAAAAAGGAAGTTGGGGATATTTTGTTGCATGCTTTAGTTTGTCATTTTTAAAACGTGGCCATGCCGCAATCTTTCGATTAATAATTTTGGATTTTCACAATATTCCAGAAACTTGAAAGCGAAACGAAAAATATGATCTGAGACATTATAGTTTTTCTTGCGCACTTTTTTAAAAATCGTACTTTTGTACTCATTGTACTTTATGCTCGAGTGTTCTGAAAGAGACAGGCTTCCTGGATATATCCTAAACGTCCCAAGGTAGTTATCAATACGACCGAATTTCGCCCCAGCCAAAGCCATGTCGATCCAAAGCTCTCCATCCCATGCAACTTGGCTTGTTTTATTAAACCCTCCTGCTTTTTTGAAATATTCAGGTCGAAAAAAGGTGGCTTGCTGTGCCAACGTTGCTGCACCATAAATTGCACGCAGGGGAGTGAACTTCCTTGAGTAAAATCTCCGTAGGACCTTCCCATCGCGGTCTACTATAAAAACATTTCCACTTATAACATCCTTTTGGGGATTAGAGTTGAATGCTGCAGCAATTGTATTTATCGCTCCAGGTAATAAATAATATCAGCATTAATGAACCCGAAAATGTCTCCTGTCGCATGGGCAAAGCCTTTGTTAAGGCCGTCTGCTGGGCCTTCATCCGGATCGAAAATAATTTTGTCGATTCGGTTCTGGTATTTTTCGATGATTCCCCGGCTGCCGTCGGTGGAGCCAGGATCGACCACGATGTATTCAATATCAGGATAATCCTGGTTGATGACCGAACGGATGGCCTGTTCCAGAAACCTGGCTTGGTTGTAGGAAATGGTGACTATAGATACGCGCATTTCAGGTTTTCCTTGGTCTAACTGGGTATCGCGTAACCACATCGATCATGCAAATTGCATAAAAGGGTATTAATAACCGCCGTGTGGCACCAAACGGAGAAAATAATATATCCCAGGTCAGTAGAAGCGCTATAAAAACAAGCAAGGGCGTATGTGGGTCGTCGGCAGAGAAAAGCCGTATGCTCGCCCGGACCGGAAGCGACAGCACCCACCCCCAAAAGATCGCACCCAGCAGGCCCGCTTCCACCCAAGCGCCAAATAAATGCGAATGGGTGGGAATCAACCCGAGTTCATGAATAGATCCCGGATCATAGCCGAGTTGTCTTTTAAGGGCGATCAGCATTTCCGCGTATTTCCAGTCCTTGGCCCATGAACCGTGGCCTAACAAAGGCGACTCCCATATCGCCCTGGAAGCCACAAGAATTTCAGAACGCCCTCCCAGAAAGAGTCCGTATACGCCATGAGCCTGCGCTTCATACTTTTGTTTTTGAACTTGCCCGAGCCAGCCCTCGCGGGCGGAAAATTCATAAAATTCGACAATCATGATGGCTGCGGCAAACAATCCGATTGCCATTAAAACGATTTTTTTGGTCGGGAGACGCGCGTCTTTACCGGGGCGGACTTGCAACAGTCTTTGCAGGCTCAGGTAGGCCAGGGTTAAAAAACAGATGCCGGCAAGGCTTCGAAACCCAAAATAGAGGTTAAGGGCCCCTGCCAGAAACGGCAGAAAATACCTAGCCTCTATAATTATGACTTTTTTGTTTTTCAACAAAACGGCGAAAATAATTAACAGCCATACTATGGCTACCCCGACGCCGAATTTCCAGGGGTGCCCTGTCGCATAAACTCCGGGGTTAAAGTAAAATTGAAGTATCTCTCCAGTTACAATACCAAGAGCAAAAATCAGGATTCTGCCCCTGTTAAGGCCGATGATCATAAAAAGGGTGCAAAAACTGATAACGGTTACCACGATTTTAGCCCAACCTCTCGAATAATCGTAATAAGGGGTTTCCAGCACAAGGTCTGTTGTAAATTGCCCCAAAAAATAGAGCAGCCCAAGCCAGATAAAGGCGCGTGCAAAAGAATTCTTTAAAAGGCCACCCTTAGTAAACAACAGAATGGGGAAGAGACCCAGACAAAGCATGTCAGAACCGAAAAGCCTGCCGATAGCTTTAATTTCAAAAAACATGATAGCCGGAATAACAAAAGCCAGAACCGACATTAAAGAGGGCCACATGTTTTTCCTGGCTGCCGGGTTAAACCAGCCTTTTTGTGCATATGAATATGAGGTTCTCATCTTTACGCACCTGTTTCCAATACCTGCCTGTAAAGTTCAACCAGCTTATCCCCATAATGGACTTGACGGTATTCATTCCTTATAAGCTCCGAGTTTCGCATACCCACCGCCGCTATCGCTTTCCGGTCCATAAACAGGGTCTCTCGTATTGCATTTGCAAGGGCTTCGGCGTTCCCCGGGGGGACCAGACGCCCGTGCACGCCGTCCTCTACAATAGAGCCGCTGTTTGGGGTGGTGATTACGTAGCACCCGGCGGCCAGAGCCTCGAACACCACGCGCGCAGACCCTTCGGCAAGCGATGGAAAAACAAACACATCCGCTTCTCGCATGCATCTTGCCAGTTCCGCTCTTGAAAGAAGGCCCTTGGATACAACCCGGTGATCCGCAAAAAATTCCCGGTGCCCGGCCAGCAGCTCCCTCGACCCACCACCCGCGACGGCAAGGCGCCATGCCTCGGTTTTTAGCTTCCCCATGGCCTCTACCAGGATATCTGCGCCTTTGAGCGTGTCCCGTAAATCATATCAGCCGAAGATTTCGATTCGGCCAAATTTTGGCCTTATGCCCCTCTGGACTTTCTGGAAATGCTGATTATTGAGATTCATTGTCATAAGAGCCTTATT
>DQWO01000341.1 GCA_011042595.1 Pseudomonadota bacterium | reverse complement strand
GTTCCGACCTCTGGAAAGAGGTATTGGAAATGGCGACCCACAAGCCCAGCCCCCTGACCTTTTTTGACGGCACCATTCACATGGGACCGGCGGTGGTTATGCGCGGTACCCAGGTGGCGATCGACTACTATGAAACTTTGCTGGAAGAGCTGCGCGGCTGGGTGGCCGAGGGCGTGGCAGCCGTGCCGGGTGAGAAATTCCGGATTTACTGGGAAGGGATGCCCATCTGGGGTAAGCTACGGGAAAATGCTGAAATGTTTCTGCGCTTAAAAACCAACGTTATAGCTTCAACCTATTGTAATAGCTGGATTTTTACTGCTTTGGACGGAAATGATCCCTGGGATTCCATGGCCCGTGCTTATACTGAGCTGTTTATCGTTCGTGATGATGATTATAAAGAAGATTATTATATCAAGATGAAAGAACTTTTCGATTTTGACGGCGTAATTTTTCATGATGCCAAAACCTGTCCCAATAATTCTAATTGCCGTTATGGTCTACCCCAGCGATTGCAGGAAAAAGCCGGGGTACCTTTCGTGACCATTGATGGAGATCTCAATGATCTGCGCTGCTATTCAGAGGAGCAGGCAATTACCAAAATCGAGGCATTTATCGAGCAGCTGGGAGAGCGGAAATAATGGCCATGGAGCTTTTTGCCGGCGTTGATGTAGGCTCCACTACAACCAAGGTTGCCATTATTGATTCGTCCGAGAAGCTCTTGGCTGATGCAATAGACAAAAGTGGTTTTGATTTTTCCGGGGCAGCAGAAAGCGTTTTCAATCAGGCCCTGGAAGTTCTTGGGGTTGAACGACAGCAGGTCAAAAGAGTAGTTTCCACCGGTTATGGCCGGCGCAATGTAGCCTTTGCCGATGAAATGCGTACAGAGATTCTCTGCCATTCTGCCGGAGCTTATCATTATTATCCTGAGGCCCTGACCATCATTGATATCGGTGGACAGGACAATAAGATCATTCGGGTGAATGCTGCTGGTGAACGAGAAACTTTTTCCATGAATCGCAAATGTGCGGCTGGGACCGGGGCCTTTATTGAGGAAATTGCCTATCGCCTGGGGCTTGAATTGAGCGATCTCAATGGGATGGCAGAAAAGAGTGAGAACGAGGTTAGTATCGGCTCCTTTTGCACCGTATTCAGTTGTACAGAGATCCTTGGATTGCTGCGCCGCGGCGCCAAGCCTGAAGATATTGTTAAGGGTGTATTTCGTTCGGTGGTCAAGCGGGTGGTTGAAATGGATACCATTGTCGGTAAAGTGGTGTTGACTGGAGGCGTCATTGCCTACAATCCGATCATTGCCGAAATGATGGCTGAAATGACAGAAAGCCAGGTGGTTATCGCCCCTCATCCTCAGACTATGGGTGCCTTTGGGGCCGCCCTGACCGCCAGGAATTTGTGATGGCTTTGTGAGAATTCCATTTTTTTATCAGCGGGAGCAGGGATCAAAATTGTTGCCAGACAGTAATATTATCAGGATAGTTTTTTAACAAAAATATAAAATGAAATGAAATAAAGGGGAGGATCGGAAATGTTGGATGCACTATTCAGGCCGAAATCGGTAGCGGTAATTGGCGCTTCAAACCGGGAATTGACCATTGGTTACCGGATTGTCCAGAACCTGGTGGACAGCGGCTATAAAGGTCCAATTTTCACCGTCAATCCGAAAGCCCCTTTTGTGAAAAACTTTGTTGCCTACAAAGATATCAGAGAAGTGCCTCTTGACGTTGATCTGGCGCACATTATTGTTAAAAATACCCGGGTTTCGGCTGAGATTGAGAAATGCGGCCAAAAAGGGGTCAAAGTGGTGATCGTCAACACCGCTGGTTTTCGTGAAATCGGGGCTGATGGGATCAAGCTTGAAGAGGAAATGCTGGCCATAGCCAAAAAATACGGGATCAGAGTTTTTGGTCCCAACTGCCAGGGAGTGATGAATTCCGATCCTGAAGTACGGGCCTATTGTAATTTTACCTTTACGAAGATGGTTCCCGGGACCATTTCGGTGATGGCCCAGTCCGGTGGTGTGGGAGAAGTTATCAATAACCGTTTGTATGAATTGGGACTCGGGTTTCGGATGTATGCATCATATGGCAACCAGTCCGATATCAACGCCACCGAAATCCTTGAATATTGGGGCAATGACCCGGGAACTAAGGTTATTCTTCTCCATATTGAAACCCTGTCGGATGCCGCTGGTTTTGCTAAAGTGGCGGCTGAAATCACGAAACAAAAGCCAATTCTGGCAATGAAAACCGGGCGAACCAAACTGGGGGCCAAGGCGGTATCTTCCCATACCGGCGGCATGATGGGGGTGGATACCTCCACCAGTCTGTTGCTGGAAAAATGCGGCATTTTGACTTTTGATGATGAAGAAGAATTGTGTCAGGCCGCCAGGGCCTTGTCGGCTCTGCCGGTGGCTGCTGGAAACCGGCTGGCGATTATTACCAATACCGGTGGCCCGGGAATTATTGTGACCGATGAAATTATTGAGCGTGGTTGTGAAATGGCTGAACTCTCCTTTGACAGCCAGGAGATTTTGCGCGAAAATCTTTACGCGGAGGCCTCAATTGCCAATCCGGTGGATGTGCTGGCAACGGCTACTCCGGAACACTACCAGCTGGCAGCTGAAACGTTGATGAAAGATCCCAATGTTGATATTGTTTTTGTCAATTTTATCACCCCGTTTTTTGTTGATACGGAAGGAGTTGCCCGGGGATTGGTAGAAGTTGCTAAAGATGCGTCTAAACCGATGATTGTGGTGGCCATGACTGAAAAGGAAGGTTGGGCAACAACCCTGAAAATCTTTGCCGATGCTGGTATTCCAACCTTTGATATGCCTGAAGTTGGCGGCCGGGTGGCTGCCTCGTTGGCCCGTTATGCCCAGCTGAAGCAGCGGCATGATTCTACTCCGGTAAGCTATGCTGATGTTGATCCGTCCGTGGCCAGCCGGTTGATCGATAAAACCCGCTCTGCGGGCCGCCAGTTCATGTCCCAGTCCGATGCTTTCAGCCTTCTGGATGCCTATGGTTTGCCGGTTATTGCCAATAGTGAGGTGAGTGATATGGCCGGGGCGCTGGCCGCGGCGGCGGAGATCGGTTATCCGGTAACCTTGAAAGTGGAATCTGAAGATGTTGTTCACAAGTCTGATGCCGGTGGGGTGCTTTTAAATCTTGAAACTGACAAAGCAGTGGAAAAAGCTTTTGCTGACTTGAATCGTACTTTTCCTTCCAGCCAGGTATTTATTCAGAAGTATCTTAATCCCGGGGTGGAGGTGATGCTTGGTGCCCACCGGGAAAATACTGAACTTGGCCATGTGCTTGCTTTTGGGTTGGGGGGGATTTTTGTTGAAGTTCTTAAAGATGTGGTGTTTAAATTGAATCCTCTCTCCAAGGAGGATATTGCCGCCATGGTCAGGGGAATTAAAGGATACCCCATTTTGGCCGGTATCCGTGGTCAGGAAGGCGTAGATCTGGAAAAGATAGAGGAGTTTATCGGACGTCTCTCAATCCTGCTTCATAACCATCCGGAAATCGAGGAAATGGATCTGAACCCCATTTTTGTCTATCCCCGTGGCCAGGAGCCTGGTCTGGTGGATGTCAGAATTAAACTATCCTGAATGATGATATAGGAGACTACTTATGGCATTATGGCTGAATCTGGGTGAAATTTTTCGGGTTAATGCGGTCAAATACCCGCAAAATATCGCTTTTTGTGATCAAGATAGGCGTTTTACCTTTCCCCAATCTAATCAACGGGTTAATCAGTTGGCGCATGCCATGCTGGCCATGGGGCTGCAAAAAGGTGATACAGTTTCCTGTTACCTGGAAAATTGCATTGAAATCTGTGAGCTGTACATTGCCTGTGCCAAAATCGGAGTGGTTATAAATCCGATAAATTTTCGCCTGGTGGCTCCTGAAGTTGAATACATTGCCAATAATGCTGATGCCAAAGCGATTTTCGTCCATGATGAATTTGT
>DQWO01000046.1 GCA_011042595.1 Pseudomonadota bacterium | reverse complement strand
TCTCTTGGGTCTTAGCCGCCAACGGCCTGATATCACTGGGGCGGTTATACTCCGGAATTTCCAGTGGGGGGTCTATTTTAAGGGTGATGGTTCCCGGATGAATGCTGATTGAGCCCTTGGGCTGCAATTTGTCCGTGCCGATAATGGTGATCGGCAGGATGGATAGTCCCAACTGGGCAGCCAGAATAAAGGCCCCTTTTTTGAATTCTCCCAGCAGCTTGTCACCCGTAGCCCGGGTCCCTTCAGCAAAAATCACCATGGTAATGCCAAAATCCGTAAGTTCCTTCCCCTTGATTTTCATGGCGTTGATGGCTTGATTCCTGTTGCTCCGGTCAATGATAATGGTGTGGCTGCGTCTCAGCATCATACCGAACAGCGGGATTTTAGCCAGTTCTCTTTTTGCCACCATGCGGCAATTGAGACCACTGCCGGCAAGGATAGCATAGATGTCGAGAAAACTTCGATGGTTGGCAATGATCATGTAATTTTTACCCGGCTGGCAGTTTTCAGTCCCAATAACTTTTACCTTGATCCCACTGCCGCCTAGAACGGTTTTGCCCCAGTAGCGAGCGCAGAAGTTGATACCTTTAACTTTTAAGGGCGGAATAAAGCTGCAGATAATGGCTGATGTTGTCCAAAATAGGGTAAGGATGCCGACCAGTATCGATGAATACATCGCCAGCAAAAAATCTTTTAATTTTTCCAAAATAGTACCTCGATGGAAGATGGCAATTTCCCTTGGTTTATACGCTGATAAGACGTTTTTTTGAAGAAAAAACTTGCATTTACGGAAAAATAATGTTAGACCCACGTCATAATTTGGCTCAGATACACTGTTTTTTGGAAGTGGGCTTAACTGGAGCCCGCTTTTTTTTATTGAAATGACAGCCGGGTTCTGATTAATTAGTTTACATCCGGAAACTACCTTTTCCGGACGAGCTGTTAGCTATCAGCCTTTAGTTTTTAGCTTAACAACTCAACTTTCTGAGTTATGAAAAAACAGCCGAAAAAAATTATTTAAAGGCTGTTCCGGCATGGCTCTCGCTCATTCTCGCTGCACATCGTGTGTAGCTGTGAGGTGCCCGCCGCGAATCACCATCGTGGTGATTCGTTCGGCGGTCAATGCCGCTATGAGCCAAGCCCGAACCGCTTGACAATGTATCCTGAAAGTCCAACTCAGAAAGTTGAGTTAACAAGTTGTTTTTTTAATGTTTTACTGAAAGCTGACTGCTGATCGCTGAAAGCGTTCATCGGGAAATGAACATTTCCGGATGAACACTAATTAACCTGCTAACGACGTTTTTATTGATCTGATGGGCGTGCCACAGGACAGGATAGATTCAATGCTGGTTACCGTTCGCTCTTACAGTGAAGAGCTGTTGGGATCCTTGGGTTTTGAACTGGTGGACATGGAATACCTGGCCTCGGACGACCGGGGAGCCTTGCGGCTGTATATAGACAGGCCTGAAGGCGGAGTCACCCTGGATGACTGTGTTACTGTCAGCCGTCAGCTGGGGGCGCTGCTGGATGTTGAGGATATTATTCCATTTCGCTATGCTCTGGAAGTTTCATCTCCAGGACTTAACCGGCCCTTGAAGCGGCCGAAAGATTTTCTGGCGCATTACGGTAAAAAGATTAAAATAAAAACTAAGATGCCGGTTGATGGCCGCCGGCGTTTCATTGGTATTTTGCAAGAATACAGCGAAGCAGACGGTTCTATCGTTCTGGATACCGATGCTGGTTGCTGTACTCTGGATGTGGCCAATTTTGCCAAATGTAATCTGGTATATGAATTTCCTGAACCGGGTAAATGATCTAAATTAAGTGGTTAGCCATTAGCTTAATGAATTCAAGATGTTTCGTTATTTGCAGCTTTAACCCGTTCAGTATTTTAAGTTTTTAGTTAATGACGTGATTTTACCTAGCTAAATGCTGATAGCTAACCGCTAACAGCTAATGGCTCAGATTATTCTAAAGATAGAACAAATACGATGTAGGAGGCCGGGTGTATGTCTTCCAGTTTGAACTTTATTCTTGATCAGGTTGGTAAAGAAAAGGGGATCCCGAAAGAGATCCTGGTGGAAGCTATCGAGTCAGCGATGGTTACTGCTTCCCGGAAGAAACTTGGTCCAGGTCGGGATATTGAAGCCCAATTTAATGAGGAAACAGGTGATATTGAACTTTTTGAATTTGTTGAAGTGGTTGAACACCCGGAAAATTCCTATACCGAGATTTCCCTGGAGGAAGCGCGTGAATTTGATGCGGAAGCTGAATATGGAGATAGTCTGGGCTTGAAGTTGGATACTACCGAGTTTGGCAGGATTGCTGCCCAGACGGCCAAACAGGTTATCATGCAAAAGATCAGGGAAGCTGAGCGGGAAAGTATTTTTGAAGAGTTTCATGAGCGGATTGGTGAAGTTATAAGTGGGACAGTCCAGCGGGTGGAACGTGGTAACTTGGTAATCAATCTGGGAAAGACCGAGGCCATATTGCCCCGTTCCGAGACCATTCCCCGGGAAACCTTTCGCCAGGGTGAGCGGGTTCGGGTTTATCTCCTGGATGTTAAAATGACCCTCAAGGGGCCGCAGATTATCCTTTCCCGGACCCATCCTGGATTTGTGATCAAATTGTTTGAGACCGAAGTCCCGGAAATTTACGAGGGGATTATTACCATTCAGGGGGCGGCAAGGGAGCCGGGAGTGCGGGCGAAGGTTGCCGTGTATACCAATGATCATGATGTGGATCCTGTGGGTGCTTGTGTTGGTGTTCGTGGCTCCCGGGTTCAGAACGTGGTTCAGGAACTTAAAGGGGAGAAAATTGACATTATCCGCTGGAATCCCGATGAAGTTCGTTATGTGTGCAATTCCTTGTCCCCGGCCCAGATTAATAAAATTATTCTGGATGAAAATAACAGGGCTATGGAAATTATTGTTC
Organism: Pseudomonadota bacterium; assembly: GCA_011042595.1. Taxonomy (GTDB): domain Bacteria; phylum Desulfobacterota; class Anaeroferrophillalia; order Anaeroferrophillales; family Anaeroferrophillaceae; genus DQWO01. Next base: position 1,059 of record DQWO01000046.1, on the reverse strand, counting down.
CGGATGATCAGCTTTCACTGGCAATCGGCCGTCGGGGTATGAACGTTCGGCTGGCAAGTCGCCTGACAGGCTGGAAGCTGGATGTGAAATCCACTTCGCGGGTGGCGGATGATTTCGAACGACTCTTTGAAGCTCTGCATGAGGTGGAAGGTCTGGATAATGTTTCCATGGAGCTCCTGTATGATAATGGTTACCGGCAACTGGAAGACATTGCGGCTGCTTCCCCTGATGAATTGGCCGAGATTATCGGTACTGAAGGTCCTGATGCTGAACAGTTGGTCTCCTGTGCTGCTGAAGCGATAGTGAGATTAAGAGCGGAAGCTGAGCAGGCGCGGGAGGAACAGGAAAAACAGGAACAGGAAGAAGAAGCCAGTGCGGCTGATTCAAAAGCCGGGTCGGAACCGGCAGATGCCGGTGAAGTTGCAGCGATTGATGATATGGATGAGACGACCTCAGACGTAGAGGCTTCTGTTGATGAGATTGAGCCAAAGGATGATGAAACGGAACTTCCGGCAGAAGACGATGCTGCCGATTGATCTATGACCGACCATGTACCGCTGCGGACCTGTATTGTTTGCCGGCATCGGGCAAAGAAGACAGAGCTTTTTCGTTTTGTTGCGGATGAGGCAGGATTTTTGTTTTATGATGCCAAAAACAATAAGCCAGGTCGGGGTTTTTATCTCTGTCGAACGGGAAACTGCTTAGAAAGATATATCCGGATACCCAAGAAGTATTCGACCAAATTTCGGCTCAGGGAGATTGTTCCCGAGAGTATCAAACAGCTTAAGGACTATATTTGATGGTGTTTTTACCTGAACCGAGCGATTAGCTTTTAGCTATTAGCATTTAGCTAGGTAAGGTCAAGTCATTAACAATGATAATTCAAAACACCAAACAGGTTAAAGCTGCAAATAACGAAACATCTTAAATTAATTAACTCAACTTTCTGAGTTATGAAAAAAACAGCCGAAAAAAATTATTTAAAGGCTGTTCCGGCATGGCTCTCGCTCATTCTCGCTGCACATCGTGTGCAGCTGTGAGGTGCCCGCCGCGAATCAC
>DQWO01000257.1 GCA_011042595.1 Pseudomonadota bacterium | reverse complement strand
GTTTATTAGTACAGACGCGAAGACCGTCATATTTCATGTTCGGCAACCGATACGGGGCCCCCAGTAATGAGCCGGCATAATAAACGGTAGCAATACCAAACGAGGTGTAAGCACCGCCGTCAAGCCTGCAGGTATGCGCCAAGGCCATGATTGTCCCGTCTTTTTTAAAGCCGGTGGTCATTTCATGAAAAAACTGATGCCGGGCCCGGGAATGAAGAAAAACCTGCTCCCGGGAATAAATTACCTTCACCGGTCGACCGGTCATGATCGCCAGGAAGCAGGCGCTCCTCTCCAGAGGGTTAGCTTCACATTTGGATCCGAAACCACTACCAACACAGGGACGGACAACCCGCACCCGACCGATCGGAATCCCGGTCACCATGGCTACGGTTCGTTGAACATAATGAGAAACCTGAGTTGAAGTGTAAAGGGTCAAACGTCCTGCATGATCATATTCAGCTATGCAGGCGTGAGGCTCAATAAAACCACCGTCCTGACGCTTATTAACCAACCTGTGCGTATGAATGAAATCACATTCTTTGAAAGCAGTGGCAACATCACCAAATTCCTGGTGGACCTCGGCACTGATATTACCGGGATAGTCATCATGGAGCTGGGGCGCGCCTTCAGCCGTCGCTTCATCAATGGTTAAAACCATCGGCAGTTCTTCATATTCCACTTTAATCAGATTCAAGGCCTCATGGGCAGTGGCTAAATCAACCGCCGCTACCGCGGCTATTTCATCACCGACATAACGGACCCGATCATGAGCGAACAGGGTTTCGTCATAACGGGCCGGGGAAACACCATATCTGGTTAAACCTACATCTTCAGCCGTGATAATTGCTTTCACCCCGGGCAAACGCAGCGCCCGGCTGGTATCAATATTAAGAATTCGGGCATGGGCCAGTGGACTTTGTAAAATCGCGCCATAAAGCTGTCCGGAGCGATGCAGATCATCAGCGTACTGAGCTTGTCCTGTAGCTTTGATTGCCGCGTCAACCCGGGGAGCCCGGCTGTTTATAACCTCAAATTGTTTCTTCTTCATTATCAGCCCTCCCCTTGACATTTTTCCTCATTACTTGAAGAACATTCACCAGCGGATTTCCCGGTTGACATAATCGCTTCAACAATTTTTTGATAACCGGTACAGCGGCAGAGATTCCCCGAAATTGCGGTACGAACTTCCAGCTCGCTGGGATCCGGCTGCTTTTCAAGCAGGGCTTTAGCCGACAAAATCATACCCGGTGTACAGAAACCACATTGAATAGCTCCTTTTTCAATAAAAGAAGCCTGTAGGGAGTGGAGATTATCGCCGTCAGCCACACCTTCAATGGTGGTCACCCGATGACCGTCAACCTGGGCTGCCAACACCAGGCAGGAATTTACCGGCTCACCATCAAGCAGTACCGTACAGGAACCGCAGTCCCCTTCACCACAACCATATTTTGTTCCGGTCAGGCCCAAATCTTCGCGCAACATCCGTACCAGAGTCTGGTTGGGATTGACCAGAACTTCCGTGGTCATACCGTTAAGCTGAAAAGTTATATGACATTTTTTCATGGTATCATCTTCTCCTTTACTTGCTTGCAGCTTCGAAAGCCCTGGTTAACGCGCGAATGGTCAGAGTTTCGACCATCAGACGGCTGTAAACCGCGGAGGTCCGCAAACCGCGCGGTCGTGCTTCTCGGGCGGCAATGCTGGCTGCGGCGGCAAAATTTTTCGCGACCGCTTTTTTACCAATCATACTTCCGGCAGCCTCTGTCGCCAACATCGGCGTCGGGGCCACGGCTCCCAGGACAATCCTGGCATCAACAATGGTACGGTTATCTTCTGCCAGAGAAACAACCGCGGCAACACTGACGATGGAACGTTCCAGAGCTTTGCGCACCCCGAGTTTTTCAAAGGCGCCGCCAGTAGATTCCGGCAATTGGGGAAGATAAATCACACTCATCACCTCTTCCGGCAACATGACCTGCTCTCCAGGACAGACAAAAAAATCTTTCAGTTCAACTTCCCGCTGATCTCCATAACGCTCTAGAATCACACTGGCCTGCAAAGCCAGTAACGGCGGGGCCATATCGGCAGCCGGCATTGCCGTCGCCAGATTACCACCCACGGTAGCCAAGTTGCGAATCAACGGTGAACCCACCTGTGAAGCCGCCTGGACCAGGGCTTCACCACCCGGACCAAAATCAATCTCCATTATCTCCGCGGCCGTGGTTCGAGCCCCCAGATAAAGGCCGTTCTCATCAATTCCCACACCTTTAAGTTCCCCAACCCGGTCAAGGGCGACCACCTGCGATGGATAAATCCGGTTTTTCTTCAGCGCAATCAGCAAATCCGTTCCACCTGCCAATAGCCGTGCCTGATCTCCATAGTGGGCCATAATCTGGCAGGCTTCTTCCAGATTGGCAGGCGCGTGATAATCAAACTTAGGTAACAGCATTATGTGCCTCCAAACATTTTAAAATCCTGGATTCAAAATAATCAATTTTTCAATCAGTGATAGTCACTTCAACCCCAAACTGACGCATCCATATGGTCAGCAGCTCTGCGTTGCTGTCTACCTGCCGCTGACGTCCTTCATTTCCCTTGGCTGAAGGGTAGGGACGACATTCATAATAATGCCATCCCCGGTAGCCCCCAAAAGGCGTACCATCGTCAGGCTGATTAAGAGCCTTAACCCCCCGGGCCAATTTAAGATCAACAGGTACGACAACATGATACTCCACAGCATTCGGGGCAATGCCTAGATAACCGAGATTGCCGCAATCATCAGCCAGGGTGGCTCGAAATATGTCTCTTTTCTTCACCCTGAGCGGTTGACAAGGAACATTTATTTTACTGGGACATGACATCTAAAAGACTCTCTACCACCTGATCGGCAAAAGCTTCATCCTCAAGATTGAGGTCAAAGGTTTTTACCGTAACCAGATTATTGTTTATATTTTTCTTCAGGTTTTCAATAAATAAATAATCGGTTGCCGGCTCATAAATCGGGCTTTCAGAACCATCAATGGAGCTCCAGCCCTGTAACGGCAGGAGAACTTTGACCGGACCGGTAGCAAGGTTTAATTTGCGGGCAAACTCCTCGGCAACTTGAATAATCTCTTCTTCATTGAGACGCAGAAACGTTCTTAATTTATCGAGATCAAATTTTTTGCGCTGGTGATAATCCGGTTTGTAGCGGGATTTTCGTGGACTCATCAGGTTGACCCCGCTGGGTGCAATAACTTGAGGTATCCCCAGTTTCCCGGCCGCTTCGAGGCGGTGGGGACCAGCCGACCGCATCCCTTCCATCAGGTACTCCCCAACCCCACCGGGAGCCAGATCAATAACCGCGTCAAAAAGTCCCTTGGCAATCATCTCTTCCATCGCCCGGTCACAGACACCGGCCGCTGAAAAACCGATAACATCATAATTTTTTTCTTCCAGTTTATGCCTGACCGCCGAGGCACAACCTTCACAAATGCCAAACTGGGACATGGCAATGGCCTTTTTTCCCGTTGCTTGCAACGTCCCTTTTTCAAGCATATCAACCTGGACCATACCGGCAATTGCGGCCGCCGCCCGGTCGAGAACATTTTTCAGCAAAGGTGAAAGACCGGCAATCTCGATAACCGAATGAAAGAGCATAATATCGCCGGTACCAATATAGCGGGTGGCCAGCCCCGGCAAGGCCGCGGTCGCTGAAACCATCACTTTCGGCACCCCAAACGGCAGAGCCCGCATCACATCAGTAGCCATCAATGAACCGGTAGAACCGCCAAGACCAATAACTCCACTGACTTTTTTCTCAGCCAGCAGCTCTTTGGCAATAACAACCGCACCCTTAATCATAGCGGCGGTAATTTTAGCCCGTTCCCGGGATTGATTAATCTCCTCAATTGTGCTCCCCCCGCATTTGGCCACCTCAGCAGCACTGATGTCAGCGCCGTTGAGCACGTGCTTGGCCATCGAAATGTCCATAACCAGCACCTGACAGCCATCAAT
>DQWO01000155.1 GCA_011042595.1 Pseudomonadota bacterium | reverse complement strand
GTATATTTCAATGACAGCGTTTAAATTTTTCGGATTTTTCAAGCTTGTGCAGACTATTTATACCCGGCCATTGTTCCCGCTTCTTTTACAAACCGGCAATGGCAAGCATCGCAAATCCCCCCAAAATTCCGGAAAATATCATAACTTTAACCATTGAGCACCTTGTTTTCATGGCATATGTCTAACATTTTTAAAAGCGGACCACGAAATATCCGACAGCGTCTGCTGCGCGATATCATCCTGCTTATTGGAATCATCATTGCGGCATTAATTGCTCTTGGCCTCTACATGGGCGGCAAAATCCGTGAACAAGCTTCCGCAACTATCATTTCCAACACCAGCGTCATCGTCAAAAAAAAGTTCTACCGTTTTACAGAGCCAGTGGAAACGTATCTCTCCATCGGTTACCAGTGGGGGAGAAACGGCCTGTTCACCAAACTGGATACAGCGGAACTCTGCAGAATCTTCATCCCCATACTGACTACCCATTCGTATATTTCGGCGGTCTCCATAGCTGGCAGCGACGGAAATGAGTTTTTCCTGAAACGCGATGGCAGCAAATGGCTTACCCGGCTATCGGCTGAAACAAACACCAAACGTACCACCCACCTGCAGCAATGGCAGGAAAACGGCCACTTATTGAAAGGATGGCAGGAAAAAACTGATTTTGATCCCCGCCACCGCCCCTGGTTTCTTAAGGCCTCGGCAAGTAATCCGGGAGAAATCTGCTGGACCGACCCCTATCACTTTTTTACCGCCGGCAAACAAGGAGTGACGGCATCGGTTGCATGGCATGAAACCGGCAAGCAAACTTTGTTTGTCATGGCTTTTGATCTGCTTGAGGACGACCTGCTCTCTTTTCTCAACAGTCTGGAAATTGCTGATCAAGGACATATCATCCTGCTTTCCCGTAACGGTTCCATGATAGCCCATAACAGGTCTGTTCAACTTAAAAGCATCGAAGACAGTCCACCAGTTGTCCAAGCCATTAAACTCTGGCAGCAGGGAAACAAGCAAAACATGCATGCCCTGGAATTTTCCATTAACCGACAAACCTGGTGGGCAGGCTTTACTCCCCTTAAAACAGAAGGGCCTTCCGGTTGGATAGGGGTGATCATCCCTGAGAACAAAATCATGGGAAATGTTAAAAGACAATGGTTCCGGATAGCCACGGCGGCATCTATTGTCCTGGTTGTCGGCATTTTTTTGGCTTTGTTTCTGGTTAGAAAGTATAGCTACCAGCTGAGGGACCTGCCACAGCAGAAAATCCATAACCATAATTTTGAAAATGAACTGTTTTCCCTCATCGCTGCCGGCGAGAGCACCAGCCTGGAGTTCAAGTCAACCATACGCATGAACCTGAAAACAGGCAAAAGCGGCAAGGAAATTGAAATTGGTTGGCTGAAAACTATAGCGGCATTCATGAATTCAGATGGTGGCATTCTTTTAATCGGGGTAAACGATGACGGAAAAATTGTGGGCATTGAAGCAGATGATTTTGCCAGTGAAGACAAATGCAGCTTGCACTGTAAAAACCTGATCAACACCCACATAGGTCCGGAATTCTCCCGCTTTATTCACCCGAAAATGCACCAGGTACAGGGAAAAAACATCATGGTCATCGAGTGTGAACGGGTCCGCAAGCCCGTTTTTCTCAGCATGGGCAAAAATGAAGATTTCTATGTCCGCTTCGGACCATCCAGTCTAAAACTCACCATGAGCCAGATGGCAAAATATCTTGATGAAAGAAGATAACTGTTCATCCTGAAACCTGCAAAAAAAGCCATGCATCCGGAAGCGGCGGCATGGCTTGAAAAAAGTTAAAAAAATAACCGAAGAAACAGCTACTCGCTAAAAATTTTCTGCAACTTCTCCTGCAAGGTTTCAGCGGTAAAAGGCTTGACAATATAATTACTGACCCCGGCCTTGACTGCTTCAATAATATTTTCCTTGAGTGCTTCAGCAGTTACCATCAACACAGGTATATCTTTCAGATCTTCATCACTCCTGATGGCTTTCAACAACTCCAACCCTGACATTTTCGGCATATTCCAGTCAGTAACAATCAAATCAAAGGGTTCGGATTGAATCTTGGGCCAAGCTGTCGCACCATCATCAGCTTCCTGCACGTTAGTAAATCCAAGTTGACGGAGAAGATTTTTGATAATCCGCCTCATGGTCGAAAAATCATCGACAATCAAAATTTTCATATTAAGATTCATGATCTCATTCCTTTGTTACTCTTCGTCAGCCGGGCCTGCCTGGTTTTATTTTTCAAGTGAATGATGGCTTTGGTGCGCATCTGGCAAACCCTTGATTCCGAAACTCCCAGAATCAAGCCGATCTCCTTCAGGTTCAGGTCTTCAAAATAGTAAAGTGATAAAACCAGACGTTCACGTTCCGGCAGTTGATCGATAGCCTCAACCAGGAAGTTGTGCATCTCCTTGTCTTTAAACAAATCAAATGGGTCATCCCCATCCAATAAACGGACAAACTCATAGGGATCGCGAAGTTCCTCGCCATTTTCGAAGTGCATATCTTCAAAATTGACCAGCGATATACCCTTCGCCTTACCCAGCAGTTTATAGAACTCTTCCAGGGAGAGGTTGAGAGCCTCGGCCATTTCCTCATCTTCCGCCGGCCGGCCCAACTTCTGTTCCAGATAATTATAAGTATTTTCCAGCAGGTTGCTGTCGCTTCTCAGACTGCGTGAAGCCCAGTCCTGAGCTCGCAATTCATCGAGAATTGCCCCTCTGACCCGGATTTCAGCATAGGTTTTAAACTTGATTTTACGCGAAGCGTCAAATTTGGAGATGGCATCTATCAGGCCGATAACACCACTGTTAATCAAATCATTGAGATCAACATTGTCCGGCAAGCGGGAAGAAATACGTTGAGCAATCCGCTGAATGAGAGGCAGGTATTCTAAAACGAGCGCTTCAGCACCCTGCTCACGCAGGGAACCTGCTTCACTCTCGAGCAAACTCTCCATGAAGTAGTCTCCGCCAAAAAAACTGCAGACCACCGGTTTGTTTTTTAACCGGCGTCCGCTCCAGCTCCCGGGCAACTATCAAAAACCGTTTGCTGCATTCGGCTTCGGGATTAATATCCACTACTGCCCGTTGTCGACGTACAGCCTCGGGAACTGCTTTATCAGACGGTATATATCCCAAAAAATCCACGGAGATGTCAAGGAATTTCTCACAAACCAGATTAAGTTTATTAAATACCTGTTCGGCTTCTTTCATATTCTGGACAGAATTCAACAACAGATGAAATTGTTGTTCATCAAACCGGTTATGAAGAACTTTAATCAGCGCATAGGCATCGGTCATGGAGGTTGGCTCAGGGGTTACCACCACAATGGATGTGTGGGCGGCCACCAGAAAGCTGGTAACCATTTCAGAAATTCCAGCTGCCGTATCGATAAAAAGATAATCAAACTGGCCATCAAATATTTCCATTTGATCCAACAGGATTCGCTGTTCCTTAGTACCCATATGGGTAACTTCCTGGATACCGGAAGAAGCTGGAATAACTTTAATTCCTTTAGGTCCGTCAATAACAATATCTTCCAGGTTTTTTTCGCCGGAAAGTACATGAGAAAGATTATATTGTGGCGCAAAACCTAGCAGTACATCAAGGTTGGCCAGGCCCAGGTCCGCATCAAGAATCATGACTTTCCGGCCAGAATCAGCCAGGGCACAGGCCAGATTAGCCACTACATTAGTTTTCCCAACCCCTCCCTTGCCACTGGCTACCGCAATAACCCGGGTTTGCCGCCCTTTATCCTTTAATGCTGCCGCTTGATCCATTTTCACCTCTAAGGCGGGCTTTGCCCGCAACCCAAATTAAGGTATCAGGATGTTCCGGCATGGCTCTCGCTCATTCTCACGGCACATCGTGTGCCGCTCCGAGGTGTGTGCCGCGAATCACCATCGTGGTGATTCGTTCGGCACCCAATGCCGCTATGAGCCAAGCCCGAACATCCTGAATG
>DQWO01000154.1 GCA_011042595.1 Pseudomonadota bacterium | reverse complement strand
TTCAGGGGTAAGGCACTAATAGCTAATCACTTGATTTAGGTATCTATACGCGACGATAATTCAGTTCAGAAGCAGGGTATCGCCACCATGATGCTCTGCTTTTGTTTATTGGTAATAATAACCCAAGGCGGGCTTAACGCCCGCCTAAGGAATGAATAGAGATAAAAAGATGAACGGTCTGCGTACATTTTTTCCCATTGGAAACATAACCAGAATCCTGCTGCTTCTCTGCGCGATTCTGTTGCTGAGTTCATGCTACCAGATGCCATTTCTACCCCATCGCGAAATTGATACCTTTCAGCCGGTGGCGCCGAATGTAACGGACACCATGGAAGTCCGTGGAGTAACCTACGTCCGGGTTCTCAAGCCCGGAAGCGGGGAAGACCAGGAGCAGCCGGCGACCATCTGGATTCCCCTGGATGTTTTCCGCAAAGGTGATTACCAGCCTTATCAAAGTCCGATGGTAAAAAAATCCCTGCCGGCGATAAAGACTGCTGCCAGTTCTGTACCAACAGCAGACAGCAAAAACCTGGCGGCAGCCGGAACGCCGCTACCGGGAACAAAAGAACTGGCCGAAGAGCAACTGGTTGATGCGACAAAAACAGCAAAGACCCTGCCCCTGCGGCGTCGAGGAATCTGTTTCCCCAGCCGGGCGACTATCCGTTATCCCCAGATTACCAGCCAATTGATCATCGAGCTGGAGCAGCAGTTGCCCCTGACCATGCTGCCGCTTGACTATATCCCTCCCCGGATTGATAGCTGGCAAACCAATGACACCGATGAATTAATCGCCCAAAGCAAAGGCTGGCTCAAAAGCGTATCGAAGCTGCCGCCGGCCCAGCTGATTTTCCTGCTGACAGAATTATCTTCTTCATTTTACCCCCGATACCTGGTGACCATCCTGGATGCCCAGTCTGCCATTCCGGTTGCCTCGTTTTCCTTCGTCATCCAACCAGGAACCGGCAGACCCGCAAACCTGGTACCACCGCAACCTCAACCCCTGATTCAACTGGTACTGACTTCCCCGTGGTGGTGCAGCGCCACCCCGGGACATAACAAAAAAACCGTATTCCTGGCCGCCGGGCAGAAAAGCCGGGTCACGGAAGGCTTACACCTGCAACTTTGCCAGCCAGCGGTAAAGATTTTTGATCCTAAAGACGGAGCATTACTGGGCTTTGCCATCGGAAAACCTTTTGCGGAAGCTGTTGTCACTGACTTTTTCGGTCAGGATGGCGCCATTGCCAGTTTACGCTCGCCAACAAAGATCCCGTCTACCGGCTGTCTGGCGGTCCCATACCCGGAACAATGAAAATAAGATAACTCTCACAGAGGCACAAAGACACAGGGAAAAGCAGCCTTCTTTTTAGCATCTCAGTACCTCCGCGCCTCCGTTACTTAGACCTGCCACAGAAGGTCTTGTAAACATTAAACTGCTTGATTCAGGAGGAAAACATGCGTTCTGACATGATGAAAAAAGGGGTCGAGCGGGCTCCCCATCGTTCATTGTTTAAAGCCATGGGATACACTGATAAAGAGCTGCAACGGCCGATTATCGGGGTAGCCAATGCCGCCAACGAGCTGATTCCCGGCCATATTCATCTGGACCGCATTTCCGCGGCGGTCAAAGCGGGAATCAGGATGGCAGGCGGCACACCAATGGAATTCCCCACCATTGGTGTCTGTGACGGCATTGCCATGGGGCATCTGGGAATGAAATATTCACTGGGATCACGGGAATTAATCGCTGATTCGGTGGAAGTCATGGCCACGGCCTACCCATTTGACGGCCTGGTCCTGATTCCCAACTGCGATAAAATTGTTCCCGGAATGATTATGGCCGCCGCCAGGCTGAACATTCCCGCCATCGTGGTCAGTGGCGGTGCCATGATGGCCGGTGAATGCGGTGGAAAAACCGTTGATCTGATCACTGTTTTTGAAGGAATGGGGAAATTAAAGGTCGGGGAGATCAGCGCTGATGAGTTGCAGGAGCTTGAAGATACCGCCTGCCCCGGAGCCGGTTCCTGCAGTGGCATGTTTACCGCCAATTCGATGAATTGCCTTACCGAAGCATTGGGTATCGCCCTGCCTGGCAATGGAACCATCCTGGCCATCGATGCCGCCCGTATCAGGCTGGCGAAAGAATCCGGCCAACAGATCATGTCCCTGGTTGAGCAAAATATCACTTTTCGCCAGATACTGACCCCCGAAGCTTTTCACAACGCGGTTGCCGTTGATATGGCCTTTGGCGGCTCCACCAACACCTCACTCCATCTGCCGGCCATCGCCCATGAAGCCGGGGTACCGCTGCCGCTCACAACTTTTAATGAAATCAGCGAAAAAATACCACATATCTGCAACATGTCCCCTGGAGGTCCGCATCATATTCAGGATCTGCACCGGGCTGGCGGCATCCAGGCAATCATGAAACTGCTTGCCGACGCCAGCCTGCTGGATACCAAATGTCTGACAGTGAGCGGAAAGATCATGGCAGATAACCTGCAAACTGCTGTTGTTCATGATCATGAAGTTATTCGTCCCCTTGGCCGACCTTATCATCCAACCGGGGGACTGGCTGTGTTGCGGGGAAACCTGGCGGCAGACGGTGCAGTGGTCAAACAATCGGCTGTCGCCCCGGAAATGCTGGTTCATCAAGGGCCGGCCCGGGTGTTCAATTCCGAAGAAGAGGCCTTTGGCGCCATCATGAACCACCAGATAAAACCGGGCGACGTCATAGTTATTCGTTACGAGGGGCCCAAGGGCGGTCCGGGAATGAGGGAAATGCTTTCTCCCACCTCGGCTATTGCCGGTGTCGGCCTCGATAAAGAGGTGGCACTACTCACGGACGGTCGCTTTTCCGGTGGTACCCGCGGGGCGGCCATCGGACATATTTCTCCAGAAGCGGCGGATGGCGGCCTGATCGGCCTGGTTGAAGAGGGAGATATCATCGCCATTGATATTCCTGGCAAAACCTTGACCCTGAAAGTGGCCGATGGCGTGCTGGCCCAGCGCCGGGAAAACTGGCAGCCATTGCCGGCCAAGATCACCACCGGCTACATGGCCCGTTATGCCAGGCTGGTAACTTCCGCCAATACCGGAGCGGTGTTTAAAGATTAAGGAGAAAGGTAAAAGGATAAAGGCTAAAGGTTAAAAAAATGCGCACTTATCTTGACTGCTAGCCCTGTTTTCTACGCCAGGCACTGGCTGCTTTACGCCTGATAACCGATCAGGAAGCAGAGCAAAAGCGGGTGCTTGACCAGGTAATGCAAGCCCTGCCCACCCTGCCGCTGGAATATTCTCCTCCCCGGATTGCCAGGACCGTCTATGGCATTATTGTCCGGGAAACCGGGGTTACAGATCCATACGATGAAATTAAAAAGTCATCAAACCGGCAGGCTCTGGCTGCCCTGCCTGAACTGGCAGAAATTATTGAGCGAAAACCAAACCACTTACGGGCGGCGGCATCCCTGGCAATTTCCGGCAACCTGATAGACTTTGGGGTTCAGCACGAAGGATTTAAACTAAGCGAAGGCTTGAACAGCCAATTCCCGGATCATTTCGATCTTGATGATTTTCCCACTTTTGAACAGCAGTTACCGGGAACCGGGAAATTGTTGTATATCGGTGATAACGCCGGAGAAATTGTTGCCGATAAAATTTTTATTTCGCAGATAAAGGCCGCCTATCCCCAGCTGGAAGTGGGATTTGCCGTCCGCGGCGCCCCGATCATCAATGATGTAACCATAGTTGATGCCGAGCAGGTGGGGATGGCTGAAGTTGCCGGAATTATCAACAGCGGTTGCCGGGCACCGGCACTGCTGGAAGATGAAATGAGTCCAGAGATGGCTGACTGGTTTTATCATGCCACCATGATTATTGCCAAAGGGCAGGGAAACTATGAATCACTGAGCCAAAGCAAGCAGGCCATATTTTTTCTGCTCCAATGCAAATGCCCGGTAGTCGCGGATGATCTGGGAACTCCGGTCGGCAGCACGATCTT
>DQWO01000240.1 GCA_011042595.1 Pseudomonadota bacterium | reverse complement strand
GTATACGGTCGCACCACCCCCCGGCTGATTGACTCCATCAACCGGGTCACAGTATCATCGATATTTTTCGATTCCGGTCCATAGGAAATCGGTGTCGAAAAACGCACATGAATGGATGAATCAGGCAATTTGGCATATTGTTTATCCAACATGGCCAGTTGGGTAAAAATATCTTTTTCTGAGATATTTTTACCCGTCCGGCTCGCTTCGATATCCACATCCTCGGGAACAATGGTATAAGACAGGGAAACCGGAACCAGATAAACCTGCCGCCCGGTATTTTTGACATAATCGGCCATATTCTCCATAATCCCTTTTTTCGGTTTGCCGATGCGGCCGTCCCGTGACCGGGTTCCTTCAATGTAAAACATAAAGGGCTCGTTATGATCCCAGAGATAATGCAGATATTCCCGGTGAACCTGGCGATACACCGGGTTATGAAACCATTTGAGATTCTGGAACCAGCGGGAATCCCGACCGAGGTGTTCCCGCCTGATTTTATAGGCATTCAGCCGGGGCATAATCCAGTTGGATACCCCGCGAAACAGGTTGGCCCCGGCGGCAATAACCGGATGGAGGCCGCTGAAACCATTGATGGCAAAACAAATGGGGATATGGTCGGCATTGGAAATATGGTTGGGAAGGATAAAAACCGGAGCTTTACCCATGAGATCCCTTACCTGGTCAAAGACTCCCGGTTCTTCTTCCGACAGCCTGATACTTTTCACCAGGTGCGGAAAAATATGGCGGGCAATGCTGCGGAAAGTAATCAGGAAAGCCGGATCAAAATCAGCGGCCATATCTTCAATGTAATAGCGAGCCAGATAATCAATAGTGGCGTCAGGCTGTTTCTGCTTATTTAGCTCTCTTGCCCGACGCTGGTAAAAGAAAAGCAGGCTCTGCAACTTGGCAGGATCTTTGGACGGTAACGCATCAGCCTCCGTGGAAGTCATTTTGCGCCGGATAGCTTTTGCTTTCTGATGGAAATAAATCTTTTGGTAAATGCGGGCCTGGCGGGCATCCATGGCCGCTTCGAGCTTATGTTCCCGATAGTAGCGACCCACCGCCTCAACAACCTCCTCGACCACTACTGGTTTTTGAATCCTGATTTTATTGACGCAACAACGGTTAGTCAGCCATTGTACCGGTCTCAGCCGACACCAGAAAAAAACCAGGCTCAGCAACCGCTCACTGAAAGGGGTTCCGGTTCTCTCCATACATCAATACTGTTCCCAAAGCAAAAACCCCGATCATTCCTTAAACGCTTCAAGCACCGATGGGATAACCAGGGTTTCCGACTTTATAGCAATAAAATGACAAGACAGTAATAATTTACAAGTACTCCCGAATCAAGATCTCGGCAATCTGCACCGCGTTCAGAGCCGCCCCTTTGCGAATATTATCGGCTACCACCCACATATTAATGCCATTGGCGATTGATTCATCCTGGCGGATGCGCCCCACTAAAGTATCATCCTGACCGGCGGCATCGACAGCCAATGGATAGTCGTTTTCGGCTGGGTTATCCACCACCATGACCCCGGGAGCCCGTTCGAGGATTTCTTTCACTTCATCAGCAGAAATAAATCTTTCGGTTTCCACATTAATTGATTCAGAATGGCTGAAAAATACCGGTACCCGCACCGTGGTGGCCGTCACCATGATTTGATCATTTTCCATAATCTTTTTGGTTTCATTGATCATCTTCATCTCTTCCCGGGTATAATCATTATCCAGGAAAACATCGATGTGGGGCAGGCAATTAAAGGCAATCTGGTGTGGATAAACATCCACTGGCAATTCCTGCTGCTGTAAGATGGCCAACACCTGCTGTTCCAACTCTTGTATCGCCTTTTTCCCACTGCCGGATACCGCCTGGTAGGTGGAAACCACCACTCTTTTGATTCCTGCCGCGTCATAGATGGGTTTAAGCGCCACCACCATCTGGATGGTGGAACAGTTGGGGTTGGCAATAATTCCCCGGTTACGATAATCAGCAATGGCATGGGGATTGACTTCAGGCACCACCAGGGGGATATCGGCATCCATACGAAAGGCGTTGGTATTATCAATCACTACCGCCCCGCTGCTGGCCGCCGATGGAGCAAAACGACTGCTCACCGAACCGCCAGCGGAAAAAAGGGCAATATCAATATTCTCAAATGAATCGTCAGTTAATTCTTCCACCAGGTACTCATCGCCGCAAAATTCCACCTTTGATCCCGCTGACCTGGATGAAGCCAGAGGTTTCAGGGTGGCAATGGGAAAATCCCGTTCCGCCAGCACTTTCAACATTTCTTCACCCACGGCACCGGTTGCTCCTACCACCGCCACATTATACGCTTCTTTTTTCATTTCAATTTTCCATTTTCTGCGTAATTAATTGTAAATTATTGATATTATTAATTTTATTTTTTCACATTTATAGAGCAATTGCCATGGATGTTCGGGCTTGGCTCATAGCGGTATTGGCCGCCGTACGAATCACCGTGATGGTGATTCGCGGCGGACGCCTCGGAAGCCGGCCATGGACGGCCGGCGAGAATGAGCGAGAGCCATGCCGGAACATCTCTTGGGGCAGATTTGTTATTTATAGATGTGTGGCCGCACAGAGCGGACTGATAGCGCTTATAAGAAATGATTATAAATTATTCACCACCAGATCGCCAACTTCCTCAGTGGTATAACCCATTTTTCCGGCAGCAACGCTTTTCAGTTTATCGCGCAAAACCGTCACCACCGCCTTTTCCACCCGCTCAGCAGCCGAATATTCACCCATATGCCGGAGCATCATCTGCCCGGCCATAATCGCCGCCAGCGGGTTGATAACATTCTGGCCGGTATATTTAGGGGCAGAGCCACCGATGGGCTCAAACATTGATGCCCCTTGAGGATTGATATTCCCCCCGGCGGCAATCCCCATCCCTCCCTGGATCATCGCTCCCAGGTCGGTAATAATATCTCCAAACATATTATCAGTAACAATCACGTCAAACCATTCGGGGTTTTTCACCATCCACATGCAGACCGCATCCACATGGCCATAATCAGTGGTGATATCAGGATACTCTTCAGCCACTTCATTGAAGGCCCGCTGCCAGAGATCAAAAGCATAGGTGAGCACGTTGGTTTTACCGCAGAGGGTCAGTTTTTTCTCCCGCCCCCGCTGCCGGCACAAATCAAAGGCATAACGCAGGCAGCGTTCCACCCCTTTACGGGTATTGATCGATTCCTGGATTGCCACTTCATCCGCCGTTCCTTTTTTCAAAAAACCGCCGGAACCGGTATAAAGACCCTCGGAATTCTCCCGTACCACCATAAAATCAATATCATCCGGTCCCTTGTCACGCAATGGGGTTTCGACCCCAGCATATAATTTAACCGGTCGCAAATTGATATATTGATCAAGGGCAAAACGCAATTTCAACAAGATACCCTGTTCCAGTATCCCCGGCTTCACTTCAGGATGGCCAATGGCCCCCAGAAGAATATTTTTAAAACCCCGCAGTTCATCTATGGAGCTGTCCGGCAGAATTTCTCCGGTTTTCAAGTAGCGTTCACCGCCAAAATCATAGACCTGATAATCACAACTGAAACCTTCCAGCTCACCAACGGCATCCAGTACTTTCCTGGCTTCACTTACCACTTCCGGCCCGGTTCCATCCCCGGGGATCACGGCAATATCGTATTTTTTCATTTATTGGTCCTCATTATTTTCAACTTTAGGACTGGTTTCCCGGCATAGTTTATGGGGATGTTTGGGCTTGGCTTGTAGCGGCATTGGGCGCCGAACGAATCACCACGACGGTGATTCGCGGCGCACACCTCACAGCTGCACACGATGTGCAGCGAGAATGAGCGAAAGCCACGCCGAAACATCCTAATAATTTTTCCAGCTGTAATTAACTCCACTTAAGAAAGTTGAGGATTTTACTTTCAGGACAATTTCTTGCTGATGTGGGCCATTAACCCCCCGTCATCAATCAATTCCTGCATGAACGGCGGAAGGG
>DQWO01000241.1 GCA_011042595.1 Pseudomonadota bacterium | reverse complement strand
TGAAGCATGGGCATGGACTCCAGGAAATAGATGCCCTTCATTGGCTCGGTATAGAATGGCCTGATTGTGGACCAGATTAAAAAGATAGCCGCATAGCCACCGGCATCCACAAGGATGCTGTAATCTCGCGCCTATGATGCAGGCCGCTGATTCTTTGCTTGATTATTGTAACCAAGTACGTTATAGTGTAACTATGATTAAAGGTTTTCAAGATATCTGGCTACAGAATTTTTTTGAGCATGATGTTCATCATAAAAAAATTCCTGCCTCTATTCGGGACCGTTTGTTCAGGAAGTTGCAGATACTTGATGATGCTACCTGTGATTTGGATTTACGGAGTCCACCAAGCAATCATTTTGAAAAATTGTCAGGTTCCCTGAAAGGGAAATACAGTGTCAGAGTTGACCGGCAGTGGCGATTGATATTCAGATGGGATAGATCTCGGGGAGAGGCCGATTATATTTACCTTGACAATCATAATTACAGGTGATGAGGTGAAAAAATGATTATTACCAAACGACAGCCGGTAAGTGTCGGCGAAATGATTACCGAGGAATATCTTGAACCGCTGGGGATCACCCAAGGCCAGCTGGCCAAAGCTATGGGGGTCAGTCGGAGAACGGTCAACGAAATCTGTACCGGGAAACGGGCGGTGACGGTTGATACCGCTTTAATGCTGGCCAAAGTTTTTGAAAATACCCCTGACTTCTGGCTGAATATGCAGAGACGACATGATATATGGGCCGCTTTACATTCACCAAAACGAAAAGCCAGGATTGAGAATGCCAAGCCTTTGCGGGAGGTTTTTGCCTGAAGTCATCAGGGCATAATCCCTTTTTGTTCCAAAGATAAAAGTTTTTAAAATGCTTATGTGTCACCGACGGTCTGAAACGGTTTTTTTTGATAAAAAGTGCTGTGGTGGGGAGGTGTTGGCTCTCCGTCTTGCCCCGACATATTGAACAGGGTGTCAAAGATTTCCTGCGCACGAGCTTTCCGGTCACCAATCCATTTTTTGCTGATCTTCTTGAGCGTTTTTTAATTGAGTCGGGCAACCTTTTCAAAGGACCCTATCTTGATATTCAGTTGCCCTTCCAGCCGGGAAAACGGCGGGTTGATTATTTCCCCGACCTGCCGCTGCCGTTTATTCAGCAGAAATGAATGAAGGGTATGCCGCACACCCTTATGATATCAGAGGTAAAATCGGTGCTTTGTGTTTGTCATTGTGACGTAGAATTATAGCGGAAAATAACTTGTTCCTGTATGGGGATGCTGTTATACTTATTTGACAGTGATGAGTTCAATGTCTATGTTAGATCAGTGAAAGGAGGTAATTATGACCGATTCACTGCATGGTAACCGGGTTCGGGGTTTTATTATCCGCTGGGTGGTGAATGCCCTGGCGCTTTTGGTGGCGGCCTGGATATTGAAGGGGATTGTGATCAGCAGCTATCTCTCCCTGTTTGTGGCCGCTTTTGTCATTGGTCTGCTGAATGCTTTTTTGCGGCCCATTGTTCTTCTTTTAACTTTGCCGCTCAATATCCTCACTCTGGGACTTTTCACCCTGGTTGTTAATGGAATCATGTTGCTGCTGGCCGGGGATGTGGTTCGGGGTTTTGAAGTCCACGGTTTCTTCTCGGCTGTTTTCGCGGCCTTGATCATGGGATGTGTCAGTTTTCTCCTCAACTTATTCATCAGCGACAGCGGCCAGATTGAAAATGTGATGATTGTTACTGATGAGCATCGTTTCTGAAAACTGTGTTGCCACCGGTAATTTAACCAGGATATTTTTGGTCTATCGCTGAAAACCCGATCATAATCAGGATTTTTACTCATGCCTAAAAGAGCTTTTCGCCTCAAGCCTCCTGAACCGGAGATGGAAATCAATAAACCCCGGGAGCAGTCCCGGTGGAAGAACCCGTGGAACTTTTCTCTCATCTATTTTATCCTGATGTTTGCCTTTTTCTATTTTTTTCAGGCATCCATGGGTGTACAGCGTCAGGCTATTCCCTACAGTCAGTTCCAGGAGTATCTGCGCAATAACCAGGTAGGTGAATGTGTCATCAGTGAGAAAAAGATTACCGGCACCCTGAAAATCCAGGATGCCCAGGGACGGCCAAAATTATTTTCCACCGTACTGCTCAAGGATAATGCCTTGGTGGATCAGTTGAATCAGCACGGGGTTAAATATTCAGTCCGCTACGATGACAATTGGTTGAACAAGCTGATTTTTGGCTGGATTCTGCCGATGCTGTTTATTTTTGCCATCTGGGGATTTATATCCCGGCGGATGGGCAGTATGGGTGGCAATTTTCTGAACATTGGCAAACATAAAGCCCGGATCCATGCCAGTGATCAGACCAAGGTAACCTTTGATGATGTGGCCGGGGTTGAAGAGGCCGAACTGGAATTGCAAGAAGTGATCGAATTTTTGAAAAACCCCCAGTACTTCCAGCGCCTGGGAGGACATATGCCTAAAGGTGTCATGCTGGTCGGCCAGCCGGGAACCGGGAAAACCCTGTTGGCCAAGGCAGTTGCCGGCGAAGCTGGGGTGCCTTTTTTCAGTATCAGCGGTTCGGAATTTATCGAGATGTTTGTCGGGGTGGGGGCGGCCCGGGTTCGTGATCTTTTTGACCAGGCTCGAAAGAAAGCTCCCTGCATTATTTTTATTGATGAACTGGATGCTATCGGCCGGCAACGGGGTGGGCCAATGGCCATGGGTACCAACGATGAGCGGGAACAGACGTTGAATCAGCTGCTGGTGGAAATAGACGGGTTTGATACCAGCAAGGGGGTGGTGGTACTGGCGGCCACCAACCGCCCGGAAATTCTTGATAAAGCCTTATTGCGAGCTGGGCGTTTCGACCGCCAGATAGTGGTTGATAAACCGGATTTGCAGGGTCGTGAAGATATTCTGAAAATTCATACGAAACATTTGGAGTTGGCTGACGATGTAAATCTGCATCTTATCGCCCGTCGTACTCCGGGACTGGTGGGAGCTGATCTGGCCAATGTGGCCAATGAAGCTGCCATCCTGGCGGCCCGGCGCCAGCAACCGGCGGTAACCACCAAGGATTTTGAAGATGCCATCGAGCGGATCATTGCCGGTCCGGAGAAAAAACGGAACCCCATGAGCAAGGATGAGAAACACCGGGTTGCCTACCATGAGTCAGGTCATACCCTGGTAGCTATGACCGTGTCTACCGGGGAACCGGTTCATAAAGTTTCCATTATTCCCCGGGGTGTGGGGGCGTTGGGTTATACGCTGCAACTTCCGGTCAAGGAAAAGTTCTTGGCTACCAAGCTGGAGTTGCTGGATCAGATAGCAGTTTTGCTCGGTGGCCGGGTGGCCGAAGAACTGGCTTTTGGCGATGTTTCTACCGGGGCGCAGAATGATCTGGAGCGGGCGACGGAAATTGCCCATAAAATGGTCTGTGAATTTGGCATGAGCGATGCCTTGGGTCATCGAACCTATGGTAAAAAAATTATTTCACCGTTTTTAGGGAATGTCTCCAGTGAAGAGCGAAATTACAGTGATGAAACCGCTGAGCGGATTGATGAGGAAGTCAGCCGGATTATCTCTCTGGCTCACCAGCAGGTTCATGAAACTCTGGTTGATAAACGGCCGATTCTCGATCATCTTACTGGAATTCTGGAGGAGCGGGAAGTTCTTTCCGGAGATGAAGTAAAGAAAATTATTGCCGATATGCCCGCAGGGAAGTCAGCCTGATTTCCCAGCTGTTTTTAGAATAACGCAGAAAGTTGGGTTTTCGCTCTCAGCCGTCCGGTAAGGCTGTGATTGCGGAGATGTCCCTGTAATGATTATTTCCCACTGGATTTTTGCCCATTTCCTCGAAATCGTCGGCTATATGCTGGCAATTATTCTGATTCCCCGGATTCTCCTTGAACGGCGGCATCCCGGGGCGACTTTGGCCTGGATTCTGGCCATTGGGCTGCTTCCCTATGTGGGGGTGCCGCTTTATTTTCTTATTGGCGGCAAGCGTATTAAACGC
>DQWO01000297.1 GCA_011042595.1 Pseudomonadota bacterium | reverse complement strand
GGCCATAATTGGCCAATAGATCTTAAAGGTACTTCCCCGTCCCGGTTCACTGTAAACATAGATACTGCCCTGGTTCTGCTTGACGATGCCATATACGGTTGCCAACCCCATGCCGGTACCTTTTCCAACGTCTTTGGTGGTATAAAAGGGTTCAAAAATACGGTTTGAAACCTGTTTGGTCATTCCGCAGCCGTTATCTTCCACCTGCAGCAGCAAATGTAAACCGGTGCTACTGCCTTCATGAATAGCAGCATATTCTTCATCCAGGAAAACCTGGGAGGTGGAAACTTTGATGCTTTTTTCAGTCTGTCCAGAATGGTCGATGAACGCATCCTTGGCATTGACCACCAAGTTCATGATTACCTGTTCCAGCTGGCTGGGATCGGCATAGATGGTTCCCGCCTGTTTGTTCAATGATATGGTAAGATTGATATCCTCCCTGACCAGCCGCTTCAGCATTTTCCCCATTTCCGCTATCAGTTTATTGGTATCTATGACTTGAGGGATGACCATCTGTTTGCGGCTGAAACCAAGCATCTGGCGGGTAAGGTTGGCAGCCCGGTCCGCAGCCTTCTGGATTTGTTCCACGTTGTGCTTTATTTTGGTAGAGTCTTCCAAGTTCATCAGGGACATCTGGGCGTAGCCAGTTATAGCCGTAAGGATATTGTTGAAATCATGGGCGATGCCGCCGGCAAGGGTGCCGATTGATTCCATCTTTCGGGATTGGTAAAGTTGGCCTTCCAGCTTTTTTATTTCGGTTATATCCAAGGCATTGAAGATGATGGCTGCTGATAAATTATCTTCAAACAACGGTTTTAAGGAGAGAAGGACATCAATCGTTTTACCATCTTTATGGTGTAAATAGGTTGCAACAGTGCCCATGCCGTATTTGCGGGTGAGTTTCTGTTGCTCACGACCAACTTTCTCGTACTCTTCATCGGAAGGGTAGACCATCCTTGCATTTTGTCCCAGCAGCTCTTGCTCGGTATAACCAACCATTTTACAAAATTGTATATTTACTTCTTTAAAAACCCGGTTTACCACTATGCCAATGCCTGTTGGCGCGCTCTGGAGGATGCTTTGCAGCTTTGCTTCCCTGTTCCGCAACAGCCCTTCCGCCTGCAGGCGGGCAGTGACATCCCTGAGAATGACCAGCATTCCCACCGGTTGGTTTTGCTGGTCGCAATAGCGTGATGCACTGAGAGATATGTTTAATAACTGTCCATCTTTGGTTAAACGCGTCGTTTCAAATCCCTGGCAGGAAATGCCATTATAAATGACTTCCTTGATAAGTTTTATAGAGTCTTCGCGCTCAGATTCCGGCATGAAAGGAATCCGCTGGCCTTTAAGTTCGTCCAAACTCCAGCCAAATATTTGCGTGAAAGTCGGATTGAGGTACTGTACATATCCATCCATGTCATAAATAATAATTGCATCACCAGAATGATGTAAAATGGATTGGTATAGTTTTTCCTCACGTTGAGACTTTTCGTAAAGCTGGCGGTATTGAGCTTCACTTTCCTGTAATTTCTGGGTACGTTTACTGACCTCGACTTCAAGCGAATGTTTTGCATAGACTAATCGAGCATAAAGATCGAAAATTAGATACAACATAATCAGCGCAAACAGGACATAAATCTCCATATATATTGCATCGCAATACCAGATGGCCCTGATCTGGCCGATCGTTTTGCCATCGTGAATAACATTTGAACTCAGGTATATCTCGGGAATAAGATTAAAGGAGATAAGTATTTTTTCGATGCCCGCAGGTTCTTTGGCAACAACCTGTAGAAATGTTGTTCCTTCAGTGCCAGTGATGACAAGATGTTTATAGTTGTTGCTTTCACAGGCAAGCGACAAATACTTGGACACCCCCTGGGGGTTGAAATTCCAGAGCGCCTCAGAGATAACAATCGCGTGCTTTTTGATGTTTGATTGTGCCTTCTCGTGGGTAGAGTGCTTATGAAAGGACACGAAAGCACAAAAGAAGATTAATAGGAGCACTGCTGTAAGTGCTGTCAGTTTTTTATGGCTCAATGTGCTGGTGCCTCTAGCGCCGGGGCTCATTATGTATGAACTTTCTGATTGCTGCGTTGATTTTTTCAATCACTTCATTTTCCACTTTTTTGCTGAAGAGAAGATAGCGTTTATTACCTGCGGGCATATTAGAGAACCTTATGTATTTGAAGTCTGTTTTCGGTAGCCCTGAGGTGGCGATCAGTATTTCGGCTTCTTCTTCAGAGATGAAGAAATAATCAGCGCGTTTAGCATGAATCATTTTAAACATGCCGACATTCCCGGTGTTTGTTACTTCCTGTTTGGAATGAAGTTCGCGAATCTTTGCGTCAACAAATCGACCATAAGAGTAGCCATTTTTTCTCAGAAGGATCAGACTGGTATTTGCAAGTGTTTCTTCCAAAGTTTTACCGGATATCATTTTCTTGTTGTCAGCCCGTGCCAAAGCCATCAGAGGTTTATCCTGATAAATGCAGGCTGAGAAGTTGGCAAATTTTTCACGCTCTGAATTTTTGAACCAGCCGAGGAGACAATCTTTCGATCTGTTTGCTTTTATGATTGCCATCTGGCGTTTTGCTGGGGTTTTTTGCCATCGAAATTGAACGCCAGCCTTTGTAAGCGCCAGTTTGGCAGGATCTGCACAAAGTCCATAAACTCCAAGGGAACCGGTTATATAGTATGGTGGCCTTTCGAGGTAATGAATTGTTATGGTTCCATGTGCCGGCGGAGTATTTGAGGTGATTGGGTGAGTTAGAGGGGCCATATCACGGGAAGTAAAATTTTTTCCAAACAATATCACAACTGCAATAACCAGACACAGGCAAGGAATAAAGACGCTACCGAACTGCAGCTTGGATGGTGATGCTTTTTTCCTTTGCATTATATCCCTTAAAATTTTGTCTCTGCACTGATAATTTTAAATTTCCGTGGTTTATATCTTATCGTGCAAAATCCAAAGAACTTAATCCCCTTTCGCCTGAAAAAGATGCTTTTTATTTCTATCGTGGCCATAACGAGAAGTGCCATCAGACAACAATAGCCTGATGGCACTTGCAAGATGAAAAATTATCGTCATTGATTAGAAATACAGCACCTTATCGGCACCATCGATGGCTCCCCAGGCATCAGGCAGCTTCACCGGGACAATGAAATCCTCAATATTAGACGTATCATCCACTGAATCGGCAAACCCGCCAATGACATGGAAGGTGGCACAGGAGGCAATAGTAACTCCCAGCTGATCTTTCTGGAAACGAGCCATCTGTTCCAGGTTGTCGGGCAGGTCGGCAGCCGAAAGACCGTCCAGCTGACCAGCAATCAGTTCTTTCACGTTTTGGGGAAGTTCCAATTTGGCCAATTCACCTTTTTTCGCCATGGAAACAGCATTAGGTCCATAAAAGATGGTGACGTTGGGTACGTTGCCTAGTTTCTTCGCCATAAAAGCGATAACATAGCTGGCATATTGATTGGCAGGTTCGGTGGTACTGACGACTAACAGCAGGTTTTTGGTATCCGACATTTTCTTTCCCTCCTTAAATAAAGTTGTGGTTTTAGAAATCCATATTCAAAAAATGGACTTCAACACTATATGTCAAATTTATTTTTTCGTCCAGCAGAAATGTTCAGGTTTGCTACCAGACCAACGTCTTATAAATCCATCCCTGATCACCGTCGGGATGCTGTATTTTTATCCATTTACCTTGTTTTTTAAGAACTTTAAAGGCAACTCCTTTTTCCGTGGTAAAAATGACCGGATATTTGGTTGCCGGACCAGAGCGAACATTGCATTTATCCTTGACCGTAATCACCGTTGCTTGCTTGCCCAGCAGTTTATCGCTGATCCAGCCCGCATCCCCCTCATAATCACTGAATTGATACCAATGGCCGGATTTTTTAATGATCTGTACCGGATAATATATTCCCACCTGCCAGATAATTTCATATTTGGTCCCCGGCCCGGAACGGATATTGGCTTTTGGCACCTTGATGGAAAGCCGTTC
>DQWO01000129.1 GCA_011042595.1 Pseudomonadota bacterium | reverse complement strand
TCGAAGACCTGGAAGTGGCCAGTGTCAGGGAAATAGGGCGTTTACTTCGTTTTCATGGGCAATTTCAACCAGCAGGTACTAATGTTAATTTTATTTCAGTGGTTGACCGCCAGAACCTTAAGATCCGAACTTATGAACGGGGTGTTGAGGCTGAAACCCTGGCCTGTGGTACCGGTTCGGTTGCCGCCTGCCTGGTGGCCAGCGCCAGGGGACTGGTAGATTCCCCCACCCGGGTTGAAACCCGCTCCGGCGAAAAATTGCTGGTCTATTATTGTCGTGCTGGTGCCGGTTTCTCGGAAGTTTTTCTTGAAGGGGATGCCAAAATAGTATATGAGGGAGCTATAGTGCCGGAGTTTTTATCGTAGCCCATTATTTCAGGAGGATGCCCATGTTTTCTGGTTCCATGGTTGCCATTGTAACCCCGTTTGCCAACGGTAGTGTTGATCAACAGGCCCTTCGGTCCCTGGTTGAGTTTCACCTGCAAAATGGGACGGATGCCATCATTCCCTGTGGAACTACCGGTGAGTCAGCGACTCTGTCCCACGCAGAACATGATCAGGTGGTTGAGCTGGTTATTGAGGCGGTTAACGGTCGGGTTCCGGTGATTGCCGGTGCCGGATCCAATAATACCGCCGAAGCCATCCGCTTGACCCGGCACGCTAAAGAAGCCGGTGCCGATGGGGTTTTGTTGATTACTCCCTATTATAATAAACCGACCCAGGAAGGCCTTTTTCAGCATTTTTCCGCCATTGCCGGCAAGGTGGAAATTCCCATGGTTCTTTACAATGTTCCCAGTCGGACCGGTACCGATATACTGCCGTCAACAGTGGCCAGGCTGGCAAAAATACCGGAAATTGTCGGTATCAAGGAGGCAACCGGTTGTATGGGTCGGGCCACCGAGCTGGTTACTTCCTGTGGCCCTGATTTTGCGGTGATTTCAGGGGATGATGGAACTTTCTTTCCGATGCTCTGCGTTGGCGGCAAGGGAGTTATCTCAGTGACGGCTAATATTGCTCCTGATCTCATGGCATCATTGTATGATAATTTTACCGCCGGGAATTACGATGCGGCCCGTGGACTTCACCACCGGCTGCTGAAGTTGATTCAGACCATGTTTATTGAAACTAACCCGGTACCGGTAAAAGAATCATTGGTGATGATGGGAAAGGTGAAACTTGAGCTGCGCCTGCCGCTCTGTCCTTTGTCCGCCGGTAGCCGGGAAACCCTCCGGAGTGTGCTGAAGGAGTACGAGTTGATCTCCTGAATACCTGTTTGTCCGAGATTTTAGCGAGGATATTTTATCCGTATCCAATGAAAAAAGCTGCCTCGGCAGCTTTTTTGGTTAAATGGCAGCCGGCAGCCGGAAATAAATCTTTTTTCGAAGGAGATGGCAATGAAAATCGGGGTGATTGGCGCTGGAAGCTGGGGTACAGCCCTGGCAAATATGCTGGCAGGAAAGGGCTATCCCGTTACCTTGTGGGCTTACGAAAAAGACCTGGTTGAGAGAATGAAGATGACCCGGGAGAATGATTTGTTTCTGCCGGGTTTTTCCTTGTCTTCAAATCTTGATTTTACGGCTGATCTATCCGCGGCGGTGAGCGGTAAAGAAATGGTATTGTTGGTTTCTCCATCCCAGGTCATGCGTCTGGTGGTCCAGCAGGCATTGGAAGACTTCAACCCTGAAAGTCTTATAGTCTCTGCCTCCAAAGGGATAGAAAATGGGACTCTGCTGACCATGTCTCAGGTTTTGCGGGAGTTGTTGCCCCCATCCTGTCATCAGCGTCTGGCCGTGATTTCCGGTCCATCCTTTGCCAAAGAAGTTGCTGCGGGAATACCGACGGCGGTGGTGGCCGCGGCGCCGCAACAAGATATTGCGGAACAGGTGCAAAATATTTTTACCAATGCGGCCTTCAGGGTTTATACCAATAATGATATTCTGGGGGTTGAACTCTGCGGGGCCTTGAAGAATGTCATGGCTTTAGCGGCCGGGGTTTCGGATGGCTTGGGTTTTGGTCTCAATACCAGGGCTGCCCTGATTACCCGCGGCCTGGCGGAAATCAGCCGTCTGGGTCTGGCCCTTGGAGCCCAGGCTGCAACTTTTTCCGGGTTGGCCGGTATGGGTGATCTGGTGTTGACCTGTACAGGGGATCTTTCCCGTAACCGCTCTGTGGGGATAGCTTTAGGCCAGGGTAAAACCCTGGATGAAATTCTTAACGGCATGAACATGGTTGCGGAAGGGGTGAAAACCACTCTGTCAGCTTACCAGCTGGCGGCGAAGGTTGGTGTCGAAGTGCCGATAACCGAACAGATGTACAAAATACTCTATCAGCAGAAAGATCCGCGGCAGGCGGTTACGGATCTGCTGTCCCGGAATCTTAAAGCTGAAGGTTGTTAGAAGCGCTGTCCGGGAAGTTGTTTCTTTCAGGACAATACCGTCAGCTGTCAGTAAAAAAGATTATTTTAATGGTGTTGGGAGAGCGTGAATGATTAAACTGGCAATAACCGGGGCGCTGGGGCGGATGGGCTCAGCTATGAGAGCCCATTTGAAAAATCAGCCTGATTTCAAACTAGTACTGGCTGTTTCTCACCGTCTTGAAAAGAAGGAATTGGATGCTGACTTGAAGCGAGAACTGGAAGGGGTGCAGCTGGCGGGATCTTTTTTGGATGCCGATGCAAAGATCGTAGATGCTATCTTGGACTTTTCGATTCCCGAAGCCGCGGTGGAATATGCCCGTTTTGCCGGTAACCACGGCATTCCCATGGTCATGGGAACCACTGGATTCAACCAGGAACAATTGGATAAGCTGGCTGAATACCTTCAGGATGTTCCCTGTCTGGTCAGTCCGAATATGAGCCTGATGATGAATATGGTTTACCGTCTGGTTGGGAATGCGACGATTGTTTTGGATGATTATGATGTGGATGTGGAAATTACCGAACGGCATCATCGGGGGAAACGGAACGCCCCCAGTGACACTGCTTTAAAGTTGGCTCAGATTGTGGCGGAAAAACGGCACTGGCCTTTTCCGGAGGTGGTGAAGCATGATCGATGGGGCATGATTGGTGAAAGGAAGCAGCAGGAGATCGGTATCCAGTGCCTGCGTGGTGGGGATGTTTTCAGCGAACATGAAATCATGTTTGCCGGTTTGGGAGAACGGATAGAAATTGTTCATCGAGCCCATTCGCTGGAAAGTTATGCCCGTGGGGCGGTGAGAGCTTTGCATTGGATCATAAACCGCCCACCCGGCGTCTATGATATGTTGGATATGCTGGGGCTGCCGGAAGTTTTATATTGAAAGCTGCCTTGAAAAATGACCTTTTTGCTCGATTACTGTGTTAGGCAGGAATTGTCAGGTTCCCATCGGTGGGATACCCGTAAAGGCTATGAAATGATAATCCTCAAAATATTCACCTGACAAAGTTTTACGCTTTGCCTTTTCCATTGACGCTCACCATCATGGTCTCCGGCCTGTTGCTGGTTCACGATAACCGGAAAAATATCCTGGTGATTATTGCTCTGGTCTGAATTTCCGGGCAGGAATTATCGGTATCCCATCGTTTACAGAAGCGTAAGTGCCACTTTTAACTTGTAATTTTGCATTCAAAATGCAATATTGCAAGTGGAGGTGATTGCGAGATGGAAAAATACATACAGAGATCATTGGAACCAGTGCTCCGGAAAGCAGTCGCCCAGTTTCCCGCCGTGGTGCTGACTGGACCAAGACAGTCCGGCAAGACGACCCTGCTCAAATATCTGTTTGCCGATAAATACGGTTATGTTTCCCTTGAGCTGCCGGATATCCGGGCGGCAGCCAGAGAAGACCCCAGGGGCTTTCTGGAGATGTATCCATCACCGGTCATCTTTGATGAAGTTCAGTATGTGCCGGATTTGCTGCCTTACATCAAAGAGCGCCTGGACGCAGACCGTGGACAGGCGGGACAGTACCTGCTCACCGGTTCCCAGAATCTGTTGCTGGCCGAGAAGGTTACTGAATCCCTGGCCGGGCGGGCGGCTATGCTGCGCTT
>DQWO01000024.1 GCA_011042595.1 Pseudomonadota bacterium | reverse complement strand
TGCCTGGTCTGCGTTGAACACTGCCCGGCTCAGGCAATGAAATTTATTGACCGTTCGGTGCGGATTGATTATAAAGCCTGCATCCGTTGTTATTGTTGTCATGAATTGTGTCCTTATGGAGCCGTGCAGGCGAAATGGGGACTGCTAAGGTAAGAAAATGGATATAACCAAACTTCATTGTATTGATCTGGATCAGCCCCAGCTGGAAGGATTTACCAAGTTTATCAGTGCCTGGGTATACCAAGGTGATGAGTGCACCCTGCTGGTTGATCCCGGACCCCTTTCATCCATCCCGTTGCTGCTTAAAGAGTTGAAACGACTGGGGGTTGCCAGGCTTGATTATATTTTATTAACTCACATCCATATTGATCACGCCGGGGGGACGGGAAAACTGCTGGAGCATTTCCCTGAGGCGCAGGTTATTTGTCATCCAGATGGGATTAAACACCTGGTGAACCCGGATAAACTCTGGCAGGGATCATTGAAAGTCCTGGGGAAGATGGCCGAGGCTTATGGGGAGATTATTCCGGTTCCGGCCACCAGTATCAGTTTTTCAGCACATATCGGCGATCTTGATCTGCAGGCAATTTTGACGCCCGGTCATGCCCAGCACCACCTCTGTTTTTGCTATGAGGATTTGCTGTTCGGCGGCGAAGTGGTTGGGGTCCGCAGTGAGGTTGATGGGGGAATATATATGCGGCCGGCAACCCCGCCGCGATTCTTTCTGGAAGTGGCGTTGGAATCCATTGATCGGGTTATGTCCTTAACCCCCCGTTATCTGGTTTTTGCCCATTATGGTCTGGTGGAACCGGCCATGGAGTATTTAGAAATCGGCCGCAATCAGCTGCTGCTATGGGTGAAAGGGGTGGAAACCGTTGCCGCCCAGGGGATGGATGAGGGAATGGAGGACCGGCTGTTTGACTGGCTGGTGGATCATGACCCGGTATACCGGCGGATCAACCAGCTGACTCCGGCTGTTTTTGCCCGGGAACGGTATTTTCTTAAAAATACCATGAACGGTATGCTGGGCTACCTCAAAAATCGACAATAAAAAGAGGAACGTCCTTTTCCTCTTCTTTATTTCTTTAGCAGCAGGTCCGCTGCCCGCTTCAGGGTTTCTTCAGTTTTACAGAAACAAAAACGTACCAGCTTTTGTGGCGGCGCATTCCGGGGATAAAAGCTGCTGCCCGGAACGGTTGCCACCCCCACGTTTTTGACCAGCTGGTGGGCGAAGCTGACATCGTCATCACGGCTCAGCCGGCTGTAATCTGCCATGATGTAGTAGGCCCCTCTTGGTTTGCTGCAAAGAAAACCGCGCTGTTCCAACACTCTCAATAAATAATCCCGTTTGTCCTTGTACATTGCCGCCAACTCCCGGTAGTAGTCATCAGCACAACCCATCATCACCGCGGCTCCTTCCTGTAAAGGTGCCGGGGCCCCCACCGTGAGGAAATCATGGACTTTGCGAATGCCGTTGGTAATGGTTTCCGCAGCGATGCAGTAACCAATGCGCCAGCCGGTGACGCTGAAGGTTTTTGAGATGCCATTGATGGTGATAGTTCGTTCCTCCATGCCGTCAATTCGGGCCAGGGGATAGTGGATATTTCCATCATAAAGAATATGCTCGTAAATCTCATCGGTGATCGCCAGTACGTCCCATTTTTGACAAAGCCGGGCAATTAATTCCAATTCTTCCCGGGAAAATACCTTGCCGGTGGGATTATGAGGCGTATTGATAATAATGGCCCGGGTTTGGTTGTTGAAGGCTGCCGTTAATTCAGTCTCATCCAGATGCCAGTCAGGAGCATGGAGGGTAACATAACGGGGAATGGCATCAGCCAGAATGGCATCAGGTCCGTAATTTTCATAGAAGGGGGCAAAGATGATGACTTCATCATCAGGGTTCAGGGTGGCCAGGAGGCTGGCGATCATTCCTTCGGTGGAACCGCAGGTGACGGTGATCTCTTTTTCCGGATCGACATTCCAGTTATAGAAATGTTTCAGTTTGCGGCTGATGGCCTGCCGCAGATTGCTGGTGCCCCAGGTGATGGCATACTGGTTGCAATCATCATCAATGGCCTTTTTCGCCGCTTCCTTGATCATCAAAGGGGCGGGGAAATCGGGAAATCCCTGGCTGAGATTGACCCCGTTATATTGCCGGCATAATCTGGTCATGCCGCGGATAACGGATTCTTCAAACTGAGAAGCCTTAAAAGATTCGGAAATACTCATGCTGGAAATAACCCCCTTACTTTATTGGTTGTCGGGCCCGGAAGACCGTCCCCGATCTGCCGGTTGTCAACTTTAACGATTGGCATGGCATCTACGGTGGTGCTGGTGATGAAAACTTCATCCGCAGCGAATAATTCATCCAGGAAACAGGTCCTGCAGCTGACTATCATTCCGTCTTCCCGGGCTCGATCAATTATATATTGGCGGGAAATACCGGGAAGAATATAGTTGTTCAGCTCCGGGGTGGAAATGGTTTTGTCTTTGACCAGAAAGATATTAGCAGCACAGGCTTCATGTATTTCCCCCTTTGTCGAGATGAAAAAGGCTTCCAAGCAGTTCTGCTGATGTGCCTGCTGTTTCATTAAAATATTAGGCAGCAGGGCGATGGTTTTCAGGTAACAGCGATTCCAGCGCATTTCCTCAACCGTGATTGCTTGCTGGCCTTGGCTAAAAAAGTTTTCATCGTACTGTGGTCGGGAGCGGAAAGTCATGACCAGGTAAGGCTCTAAAGGCTCCGGGTAACTGTGGTGCCGGGGCATGATGCCCCGGGTGAGCTGGATGTAAATCATGGTTTCCTGGTACCCTGCCCGTTTGATTCCTTCATCGATGATTGCCGGCCAATCGCTGTATGATGTCGGCAGGGGGATATTGATTCCCGCTGCACTTCGCTCCAGGCGCTTGAAGTGTTCCGGCAGCAAAAAAGGGAAGCCGCTTCTGGTGCAGATAACCTCATAAACACCATCGGCAAACATGTATCCACGGTCATTAATGGATATGCTTGCCTGTTCCATGGGGATGAACTCATTATTGATATAGGCTATGTCTGCCATTTTCCCTCCCCTGATAAAATTTTTTCGTTCCGTAATTTGTTTGAAACCGAATATGGTTGACTGGTTGAAACCTTAAATTAAATCATGGTGATGAGTCAAGGGAAAGATCAACTTTAGAATGAAAAGATTTTTTTCAGACAATGATAATTTTTTTGTTGACTTTATTTTGTAACTTAATTATAAGACCATAGCTGATTCGTCTACGGATCATTGAAGCGGCATGTTGTTATGACGTTTTGTACCGATGCAGACTGATTCAGAGTAACCTATGTAGGAGGACAGAAAATTGGCAGAAGGAACAGTAAAATGGTTTAACGACCAAAAAGGGTATGGTTTTATTGAGCAGGACAGTGGTGAGGATATTTTCGTACATCATTCAGCTATTGAAGGGACGGGGTTTAAATCTCTTTCTGAAGGTGATCGTGTATCTTTTGATGTCGGTCAAGGGCAAAAAGGTCCGGCAGCTGAAAACGTCAAAAAACTATAAATAGTCAATTTTGCATAAAAAGGCATCTCGTCCGTAATGGGCGGGATGCCTTTTTTTTGCTCATGTAGCAGCAGACCCGGGTTGAAAAAGGCTATTCCTTTTTATGAACGCTGGCTGCCGGCAGGCAGAAGTTGGGATTGACATAATGCCACACAAATGGGAGCCGTGTTTTCAATCACATGGTCATGAGCCGGTTTCCGCTCCAGGAAGGTCGTGCTGAGATAAACGGATGCCGTGTTGAGACCTGACCCCATACTTCTTATTAAGCTGCCGGATGTTTTTGCCAGGCCAACATCATTTTGATTTCTCCATAGGAGTAGTCATCTCCCAGGGCATTTTTTACTTCACTGAGGGAATTATGGTGATCTGCAGCAAGTTCCTTTTCAATGGCCTTTTGTTTTTCAGGTGAAAGTAATTTGTTGATATCCAGCTTACCTTTTTCCACAAAAAAAGTCAGGTGCGTTTCAATGGTCGATTG
>DQWO01000268.1 GCA_011042595.1 Pseudomonadota bacterium | reverse complement strand
TAGGTGAAATGCTCCTTCATGATATCCATCAGCAGGGCCTCAACCTGTAAAACCGGCAACTCATTAATCCGTTCTTCAACCATCGCCGGAATATCAATAGAGGCCGTCAGGTGAGGCAGTTCGGTTTCCATGAGATTGATGGCTTTCCGATGGGTAAAAACAATCCCCCGTTCCAACAACTCGTAAGGAACTTTCAGTGATATCCGGCCAACAGGTACTTCATAGAAATAACGGCTGAGCATTGCATGCAACTGGTTGGTAAATTGCCTTTTCATCTGTTTGGACCGCATCAACATCAGCAGTTTATTCCTGGCCTGTCCAGTCACCGCATCGGGAAGACCATCAAGGCCAACCGCCGCTGCCAACCGGGAAAAGGGAATGTTATTAATGTTCATCAAGACCTGCTCAAACAAGGTAAAACAGCGATCGGCAGTTTCCTGGCGGGCCAGCAGGGCCAGCAATTTGCCCTTCACATAATCGCTCATACCCGCAAGTTTCTGATAGGATACTTTTTTTGCCAGCTCATTAACCGGAATCTGTAAAAGCTTGTCCAGCCTCTCGGTTATCAATCCCATCACCTTTTTCTGCACTTCAGGTTGTTGCAGAGCGGCAGCCACATCTTCACCGGCAGCATCCACGAGATCATCAATTTTAGCGGCTAGAACCTCCTCCTGCAGAGCCCAGCCGGCCAGCAGTTTTTTCCAGAAACCCATTTTACTCACGTAACTGTCAATAGCCTGGTGTATCCGCGTCTTGATCTGCCGGCGAATATTTGGATCATAGAGCAGCCGACTCAGGGAATCCATCAGGCCAGGCAACTCCTGCTGCAGCTGGCCAATCAGCAGATCCCGCAGATCGGCAGGAACAACCCGGGCCAGAGGTTTTGACGAACTGAGCAGGCGGGAAAAACCATGATCAAACTCCCGCTCCAGCCAACCCTGCACTGCTGCTGACTGCAGCCACTTACCAAAAGCATCGCGCAATTGCAGCCGAAAAACCGCATATGATTCCACCGTCACTACGGAGGACAGGTTGGCAGCAAATGCCTGTTGTCCCAGATGCCGCAAAAAATCAGCCATCAACGTATCAATGGCTTCATCTTCCACCAGCTGCCCCACCAGGCCATAAAGATAATGCCGACTGCGATCCACCAGATGTTCCACATCTTGATGAAATTCTGCCGGGAGAAGTGAGTTAAGGGGACCCATATCCCGCTCAAAAATCGCCTGAAAACGCCTGGCTATTGCCAGGTAGAGGACATCCTGAAAATCACGGCGCTGGAGGCGGGAAACAATAACATCACGGGTCAGCAGATGATCCCCAATCATGCGTCCGATGTTGGTAGCCAGTTCTTTACGTTTGGCGGGAATGATCCCGGGAGTCAGGGGGACGGGAATACTGAAAATCCTTTTCTGTTCCAGCGGCCGGAACAACATCCTGATGGCCAGGTAATTGGTAAAATAACCGATCACCGCCCCCACCACCGGTGGCGCCAGAAAAGGAATCAGACCTTGATAATCCATCATCTCTTCTCAATATTGTCCATCTGGAAATACAACTTTCAGCTCAATCAGTTATGTAACCAATGCTTTGCTGAAAGCTGATTGCTGACCGCTGAAAGCATTTATCAGAAAATATTGATTTCCTGATAAAACTATATAATTGAAGCCGGACAAATAATCAAGGAAGCATGGAGACATCAACTATATTTTACTTGTTTTGCTCGCTGGATTAGGCTACTTATTGTCTTTATCCAGAAAGCGATAGCTTACCATATGCTTATCTGAAACTTTTTTGTCCGATGTGCTTAGTACAGCCTTGTTAATGGAAATCTATGAATAAAAAAATAGCTTCGATTCCAATTATTATCTTTATATTGATGCTGCTGGTTGCCTGCGGACAGTCACCGGCAGATGATGACAGCCAGAAAACCATTAAAAACAGAGAATTAGAGCAGAAGGCGGTTGATAAACTTCCACCGGTCCATGGTGATACCATCGTTGTAGGTTCCATCGGCGATGCCAGCAATCTGATTCCGCTGCTGGCATCTGACTCGCCCTCGCACCAGGTAGCCGGCCTGATTTATAACGGCCTGGTCCGCTATGATAAAAACCTCAAGCTGGAAGGTGAACTGGCAAAATCATGGGAAATATCCGCTGACGGATTGGTCATCACCTTTCATCTGCGTCACGGGGTGAAATGGCATGATGGAGCCCCGTTTACCGCTGATGATGTCATGTTTACCTACCGGTTGATCATCGATCCCAAGACCCCCACCGCCTACGCCGGTGATTTCGAGCAGGTCAAAAAAGCAAAAATCATCGGCCCTTACACCTTCCAGGTAGTTTACGAAAAACCTTTCGCCCCGGCCCTGGCCAGCTGGGGACTCTCAATCCTGCCCAAACATCTACTTGCCGGCAAAGATATCACCAAAAGTCCCCTGTCACGGCATCCGGTGGGCACCGGCCCTTATAAAT
This sequence comes from Pseudomonadota bacterium, assembly GCA_011042595.1. Taxonomy (GTDB): domain Bacteria; phylum Desulfobacterota; class Anaeroferrophillalia; order Anaeroferrophillales; family Anaeroferrophillaceae; genus DQWO01. Next base: position 1,559 of record DQWO01000268.1, on the reverse strand, counting down.
TCAGCCAGTGGAAGGGCGGTGAAAAAATCGAGCTGACTGCCAATCCAGATTATTTTGAGGGGCAACCTTACATTGATCGCTACCGCTACCGGATCATTCCCGATTCAGCCACCATGTTTCTGGAGCTGAAAGCCGGCAACCTGGATTGGATGGGCTTGACCCCGATTCAATATGACCGTCAGACAGCCGGCAAAAAATTCAAGGGGAACTTCAATAAATATCGTTATTTATCATTCTCTTACACCTACTTGGGTTACAACCTCAAAAACCCCTTATTTCAAGACCGGCGGGTGCGCCAGGCATTAAGCTTTGCCATTAACAAACAGGAACTCATTGACGGCGTCCTGCTGGGTTACGGTCGCGTCGCCACCGGACCCTACAAGCCGGATACCTGGTTTTACCACCAACCGACCAGAAAATATCCCTACAACCCCGGAAAAGCAAAACAACTGCTGCAGGAAGCCGGGTGGCAGGATCGTGACGGTGATGGCCTGTTGGACAAGGATGGCCACCCCTTTATCTTTACGGTCATGACCAACCAGGGCAACGCCCTGCGGGCTCAGACAGCGGTGATTATCCAACGCCGCCTGGAGGAAATCGGCATCAAGATGAAAATCAGGATTGTCGAATGGTCGGCCTTCATCAACGAATTTATCGACAAAAGAAAGTTCGAGGCGGTTATTCTCGGTTGGACCACTGGTCAGGATCCGGACATGTATGACATCTGGCATTCCGCAAAAACCGGTCCCAAGGAGCTGAACTTCATCAGCTATAAAAACCCTGAGGTTGACCGGCTGCTGGAAATGGGCCGCCACACTTTCGCGCGGGAAGAACGACAGAAGTGTTATGACCGTTTCCAGGAAATCCTGGCCGAAGAGCAGCCCTACACTTTTTTGTACGTGCCGGAATCCCTGCCGATTATTGCCGCCCGTTTTCATGGCATCAAGCCGGAACCGGCCGGTATTTCCTACAATTTCATCAAGTGGCATGTCCCCCAGACCCTGCAGAAGTACACCCAATAACTACGGTTTTCCTCATGATGACTTTTATCGGCAAAAGATTCGCCCTGATGATCCCGATGCTTTTGGGCATCACCATGATATCCTTCCTGGTGATGAACCTGGCACCAGGTGAACCCATCGATGTACTCACCAACCTCAATCCCAAGGCCACCGCCGAAGTACGGGAACGATTGCGCAGCCATTACGGCCTCAACCAGCCACTGCCTGTCCGCTACGTCAACTGGCTGAAACGGGTAGTCCGCCTGGACCTGGGATATTCTTTCGCCCAGGATAACCGGCTGGTATGGAATAAAATCCGCGAACGCATCCCCATTACCCTAACTATCAACGCTCTTTCACTGCTGCTGATAATTATTGTTGCCATTCCCATCGGTATCTATTCCGCCGTCCACCAGAATTCTCTCATAGATCGATCCCTGACTATTTTTGTCTTCATCGGCTTTGCCACGCCCACTTTCTGGCTGGCCCTATTGCTGATGATTCTCTTCGGCGTCCACCTGGGCTGGCTGCCCATCTCCGGATTAGAATCATCCCAGG
>DQWO01000308.1 GCA_011042595.1 Pseudomonadota bacterium | reverse complement strand
ATTGTAATGATCCCTGGCCAAAGTAAGCGGTTTCAAGGCCGTCGCCGCCTGCTTAAATTTCCCCTCACGATACAATGACGCCGCCTGCCATTCGGGATCTTTGGCCCGTTTTGCCGCCTCCTGATAATCTTTTTTCTTGAAAGCTGTGATTGCCTGTTGATCGGGACGCTGCCAGAGATCATGCCAATTGAAAGCAGCGGCCGGTGCAGGATGGCAGCAGAGAACAGCAAAAATAAGCAGCAGCCAGCCCCGACGAAAACAAAAAGCTGCCAGCAGCACCAGGGGCAATAAGAACCAGGGACCCCGATCAAGCCATTGATCGCCGGTCAGTTCACTCTTTTTTCGCTTTTTGGGAAAAAGAGCGGCAGGATGGTTGAGGGCCTGAAAGGTGGAATCCGGCGCTTCAATATCATAATAATGACCGCCACCCCGGGCGGCAATCTGGCGCAATGCCGCGAAATCCGGTACCGGCACGACAATATTCCCTCGATCATCCTTCAGATATCCGCTTTCAGGCAGTGGTACCGGCGCTCCCGCTTTCGTTCCCACGGCAATGACATCGACGCGATATCCTTTCTTTTTCAGCTCTGTGGCCGCCATAACCGCAGCGGTATCGGCATCATCGGTAATCAGAATAATCTGCCCGTTGCTGACTGCCGCCCGACGAAGCAGTTCACCGGCTCTTTCCAGCCCCCGGTCAGCCCGGCTGCCCTGCACCGGAACCGTATTGGTATCAAGGCTTGGAAGCAGGTTGAGAATCGTGGCCCGGTCATCCGTCAATGGCGTCACGATAAAACTGTCCCCGGCAAAAACCACCAGTCCCTGGTCAATTCCGACTCCGGCCTTGACCAGATCAATAGCCTTGTAGCGGGCACGGCTGAGGCGATTGGGGGGAAGATCTGTTGACCGCATCGAAAGCGACAAATCCAGCACCAGCACCCGGCCGGTGGCCGACCGGAATAACGCTTGCGGCCGCCGCTCCCAGGTAGGACCGGCCAGGGCCAGCGTGGCAAGCAGCAGCATAAGCAGTAGAAAACCATAGATCCTTTTGCTTCCGGTTTCAGCTTCCCCTACCAAAAGCTGCCCCAGCAGATGCCGGTCACAAACTTTGTACCATTGGCTCTGACCGCGCTTTTGCTGACGCAGGCCGCTCAACAGCACCAGACCGAGAGGAAAAGCCAACAGCCACCAGGGGCGTAGAAAATGAAAATTATGAAAATTCATAGCGTCTGATCACCATCAGTAAAAAGGCAAGCAATAAAGCAGCGCTTAGGGGCCAATAGAAAAGATCACGCACGGGACGCAGGTTCTGGTCTTCACTGACTACCGGTTCAAGTGTATCCAACAAGGCGTAAATTTTTTCCAGTTCCCGGGGATCACGAGCCCGAAAATAGCGGCCGCCGGTGAGTTCGGCAATTTTTTTTAATGTTTTTTCATCAAGATCGGCAGAGGGATTGACGACCCGCTGGCCGAAAAAGGTATCGACCACCATCTGATCGGCTCCAACCCCGATGGTATAAATGGAAACTTTGGCCTCGGTCGCCAGTTCGGCTGCTTTCAGCGGGTCAATAGAACCGGAAGTATTGGCACCATCAGTCAGGAGGATCAGAACTTTGCGCTTCCCGGGCCTTTTCTGCAACCGTTTCACTGCCAGCCCCAGAGCATCACCGATAGCGGTTTTTTTACCGGCGATGCCGATCAATGATTCCTGCAGCAGTTGATTGACTGTTTTACGATCAAGAGAAAGGGGTGCCTGCAGGTAGGCCCGGGTACCGAAAAGAATCAGTCCGATGCGGTCACCCTGACGCCGCTCGATAAAATCACCGGCAATTTTTTTAATCATGATCAGCCGCTCAACCTGTTGACCATCCAGGGCCATATCTTTAATCTTCATACTGCCGGAGATGTCAACCGCCAGCAGGAGATCACGGCCACTTATCGGAGTATTCAACGGCTCGCCGATCCATTGAGGGCGGGCAGCAGCTCCGACCAGCAGTATCCAGGCGATAATTGCCAACCAACGGACCCATAGGGAGTTTTTGCCGCTCTTGCCAGGATAAAAACCGTCAAGCTCCCGGTAAAAAGGTATTTTCAGGGCCAGGCCTGAGCTGGTGCGGGTCCGGGGCAGCGCAAAATAGACCAGGAGTGGCAGGGGCAGAACGAAGAACATCCAGGGCCAGGAAAAAGTGGTCATGATCGCCTCCGGGTTTTTCGCTTTTGCGCCACCAGCCATTTTTCAACAACATTTCCCAAAGCCTCAAGATCGACAGCCGCAACCGGGGCATAGGCCTCTTCCAGCAGCGGAAGAAGCTCGGCATCAGTTATTTTAAGATCTTTCTCCCCGGCCCTCTCTTTGAGAAAATCAAGCCATGATTGGCCACAGAGACCGGCAACCTGCCGGTGGGTAAAAAAAACCAGGCAGAAACGCCGCAGCAGGGTTGATATCTCCTGGAGGGTCCGGCACTGGATGTCAGGATCATTGCTTTTCAGCTCAAGCTGGGAAAGCTCCCGCAGGGCCAAGGTAATCGGCCGGAGGAAAAGCTGCCGCTGCCTCCACTTGTAAAAAGCATAACCAGACAGTGCCAGCAGCGAAAAACCCAGTATCCACCAGCCCGGAGCCGGGGGAAACCAACCGGGAACAGGAGGCAGGTGGATATCCTTCAAGGCCGCCAGTGGATTTTGATTATTGGGATTCATGGAGGTTTACACGACGCTTAAGGCTGAGTCCCCGGCGCATAATCCCGGCGATGTCCGTGCCGGAAACAAGCTTGAGCAGGGGTATTTTCAGCTGGCTGGCAAGATGTTCCAAATTGTCCTGACGGGTGCGAAAAGTATTGGTATAGCGCTGACACACATCGGCATTTCTGGTGTTGAGTCGGATATTTTTATGGCCGTCCGTTATACTGTAGACCCCTGGTGGTGGCGGGGCCATCTCCAGGGGGTCGATTACCTGGCAAAAAACAAGATCGTTGTGGCGGCTCAGGCGGCCCAGGTTACGTTCCAATTCCGCATCATAATGATAAAAATCACTGATCAGAAAAATCCGGCTGCCGGGACGAATGGCTCGTACCCCGTGACGAATCAGCTGTCCCAGGGATGAAGATGAATTTTGGTCGGCAAATTGGCTGGTGGCTTTGACCAGTGCCTGGATCAATGCCAGTACCCCTTTCCTGCCGGCGGTGGGTCGCAGTTCATATTTTTCCCGGGGACTCAGGATGATGCCGCCAATGCGGTCACCATTAAAGATTGCCGTCCAGGCGATGGTGGCGGCAAGCCGGGCGGCTACCACCGATTTAAACGCCTCTTTTGTACCAAAATAAAGTGATGGACTAAAATCAACCAAGGCAATAACAGGTCGATCACGTTCTTCGACGTAGACTTTGGTATGAGTCCTGCCGGTACGGGCCGTGACCCGCCAATCAATATTGCGAACATCATCTCCTGGCGTGTAGATGCGGGATTCAGCATAATCCATCCCACGTCCCCGGAATTTAGACAGCGTGCTACCGGCCATAATGGAATAGGCCCGGGTACTGCCGCCGATACTTAAGGTTCTGGCCAGATGCCGCAGCTCGAGCAGTTCTTCCCGGGTGCAGGTAATACCGTTAACGGTTGCCGGTCGTGATTTTCGAATAAACTTTATCAGGCGCATGGGCTATTCGCTTTTTTCTGCCTCGAATATGAAACTTTTACTGTACCATCGATTTTTCGACTTTTTACAAATAAACTGTCAAGGATCAGCTTCCCATTAAGGTACGGGGATCTGCCGTAAAAGTTCATCAATCACTTCTTCACTGGTAATGCCATCGGCTTCGGCTTCGAAAGTCAGGATAAGGCGATGGCGCAGGATGTCATGGATGATCGCCTGGATATTTTCCGGGGTGACAAACTCCTTGCCCTGCAGCCAGGCATGTGCCCGGGCGCAGCGGTCCAGGGCAATGGTGGCCCGGGGACTGGCACCATATTCAATCCAGCGACTCATTTTCTCGCCGCAGGAATGGGGACTGCGGGTTGCCAAAATAAGCTGAACAATATATTCTTT
>DQWO01000311.1 GCA_011042595.1 Pseudomonadota bacterium | reverse complement strand
TACTTTGCTGTTTTTTTGTTTATTAACAGACATCGCCGCCCCTAAAAGAGGTTCGCTGGATTGTTAAAATGTTTTTTCCACCAACGCTGACGATTACCAATCTGAAAGGCTTCAGCCATCATTTCGGTAAAAAAAAGAATCGGTAAACGCTGCTGGCGAATATCAATATTGGCCTCGCACAAGGCACAGGAAGTCACCAGGCAGTCGGCCCCGGCAGCCACCGCATAATCAACTATTTTATTAACCAGTTTGGTGGTTTTTTCAGCATCAGTCAAACCAAGATCAGCCCCGCAGCAATCGACTTTGCAAGACCAGTCAATAACTTCGGCCCCAAGATCAGCCATCATTTTGTCGATGCGCTGAGGATTTTCACTATCATCGACCCCGGTTATCGCCGCCGGACGGACAATGGCACAACCATAATAGCAGACCACCTTAAGGCCGGTTAATGGTTTTTTTACCCGTTCCCTGATTGCCGGGCGTAGCTCTTCACGCGCCAGTAGATCAACTAAAGAGAGCATTTTAACCTGCCCGTCATATTTAAAGTCCAGCTCTTTCTCAAAACGCTGACGCTCTTTTTCATCATGGCGCATTACATAATCAGCCTGGGCCAGATTGCCATAGCAACCGGCACAGGGGATAACCAGATCAACCCCGACCTTATGGGCTTCAGCAAGATTAAAAGCCGAAAGTCCAAGTGCCAGCGAAGTCGAAAGATTATGGGCCGAAGCCGCACCGCAGCAGCACCAGTCAGGCAGTTCATTAAGCCCGATACCTAGAGCATCAATTACCGCAAGGCTGGCCTCAATATACTCAACCGCCGTCGAATGCGATGTACACCCGGGATAGTATGAATAGGTCTCACCCATAGCTTACTCTTTTAAAACCTTATATTATTTCTGATGCCAGCCTCATTTACCGGCTTCTTTGAAAATTTCTTTGATCTTTGCCATATTTTTGCTCTTTTTCGGCATCAGTGGAATTTTACCTTTGAGAAAAAGTTTAAGCCCGACATCGATATCAGAGGTAAAATTTTTACTCTTCCATTTATAGGCCATCAGCATAGTCGCTTCATGAATCCTGCCAAATGTTTTAATACTGTTAATAAACGAGCTGTGCAGAGCCACAGTCACCGGATCGGCCGGAGTAACCCCTTCGTTGATGCATTGAGCCCGCAAAGAATCCATGATTGGGGCGATCCTGATCTCATTGGGACAACGACTGCCACAGGTTTCACAGGATACACACATCCAGATTGCCCTGCTCTTCAGTAATTCATCACGTTGGCCTAACTGAATCATGCGCATAACCATATTAGGCGGAAAATCAAATTCATCCACCATGGGACAACCGGCACTGCATTTACGGCACTGATAGCAGAGATTAACCGGCTGACCGCTTTCTTCCATTACCTGCTGCAAAAAATTATCAGCCATAATCTACTCAATCACCTTTTCTGCTACAATTCTATTCACCCGGAAACTCTCACTTTTCAGCTGGAAGTTAAACCACCTGGGCCTTATGGGCAAAATCATCAATCATGCGGATAAACTGCATCGAGGTTGAATTGATCAATTCACAGGCTTTATTGGGACAGGCAGCAATACAGGCACCACAACCCTGGCAGACCGCCTGGTTCACCGCAGATATTCGCTTAAAATCATCCATGACCCGAGCCCCGTAAGGACAGATATCGACACAAATTCCGCAACCGCTGCAGACATCCTCTTTCACTTCAGCAACCAGTGGATCGGCAAGCAGAGTTTCATTGGAAAACATGGTCTGAATCTTCCCGGCGGTAGCCAATGCCTGGGAAACGGTATCAGTGATATCCTTGGGTGACTGCCCGCAACCGGCCAGGTACACTCCCTTGGTAGAGCTTTCGACCGGATAGAGTTTAATATGAGTCTCTGAAAGAAAACCATCACCATCAATAGTTACGTTCATTTTTTTGGCCAGTTCACGAACACCGTTTTTCGGTTCCATCGCCATGGCCAGCACCACCAGATCGGCCTCAATTTCCAACTGCCGACCACTCAAGGTATCAGCGGTATAAACCTTGAGAACACTACCTTCAGCAAAAACCTTGGCTACCCGGCCACGGATATAAACCAGGTTTTCTTCTTCCATTCCCTGCTGCACAAACTCTTCAAAATCACGACTATCCGAACGAATATCCATATAAGAGATATAAACGGTTCCGTCATTTACCTGCTGCTTATACAATCTGGCCTGTTTGGCCGTATACATGCAACAGGCCCGGGAGCAATAGGCCTTATGCCGCTCAGGATCGCGGGAACCGGCACATTGAATAAACACAACGGTTTGCGGCACCTGACCGTCTGAAGGCCGGAGAATCTTCCCTCCGGTTGGCCCTTTTGGATCAATCAACCGTTCAAAAGCCAAGCCATCGATAACATCGGGAAGCTGACCACCACCATATTCCGGCAAGTTGGCAGGACTATACAAATCATAACCGGTCGCCATAACAATGGCGCCAACCAATTCTTCCTGCATGGATCGAATCGCGCCCAGATCAATGGAATTTTCCGTACAGGCATCAACACAAAGTCGGCACTTTTCTCCAGTTTCCGGCTCTTCCTGGCTGAAATGGAGGCAATCCGCCTGGCTGATAACCGGCAGCTGGGCATCATCGCCCTGGTTATAACGGAAAATTGCTGCCCGCTGGATCAAACCACGATTAAACTCATCAGAAACGGACACCGGACAGACCTCCAAACATTTTCCACAGTTGTTACAGGTCTGGTGGTCAACAAACGCTGGTTTGGTTCGAATAGTAACCTTAAAATTCCCCACATATCCTTCCAGCTCGTCAACTTCAGCATTGAGATATAAATTAATGCGGGGATGTGCTTCTACTTCGGCAATCTTTTTTTGCAGTAATTCGGGAACATTCTGAAAATAGGGAAAGGTTGTACTGATCTGGGCCACATGACCGCCGATGGCTGGTTCCTTCTCTATAATCACCACATCATAGCCGGCATCGGCCAGGTCCAGCGCCGACATAATCCCGGCAATCCCACCACCAACCACACAAACACGTTTGGTTAAATCAATGGTAATAGTTTCCAGGGGCAGATTTTGCTTAACCTTGTCGAGAGTTCCTTCAATAATACTGATCGCCTTGGCAGTCGCCACGGGCTTATTATTAGCGTGTACCCAACTGCACTGTTCGCGAATATTGGCAATTTCCAACAGATAGGAATTGAGCCCCACAGATCCCGCAGCCTTACGAAAAGTATTTTCATGCATGCGTGGCGAACAACAGGCAACCACTACCCCATCCAGATTTTTCTCCTGAATGGCATCTTTTACTTTCTGTTGCCCCGGATCGGAACACATATACATGTAATTTTCAGCATGGACCACCCCATCCAGCTTTAAAGCTCCGGCAACGGCCTGGTCAACATCAACACTGCTGGCAATATTGGAACCACACCAGCAGACAAACACACCTAACTTTTTCATGAATTACCCTGGAAAATTAAACCACATTCTGTTTCTGCCGCCTGATTGACGAAAGAAAAACTTGAACCTTACTGGCAGCCGCACTGCCTTGGGCACTGGTATCGGCAATATCTTTAATGCCCTGACAACAGCTGGCAATATAGATCCCCTGTCGTCCTGTATCTATCGATGAAAGTTTATAATCTTCTTCCACAAAAAAACCATCTTTATTACAGGTCAGCCCCAGAATTTCAGCCAACTCTAAGGCCCCTTCATTGGGAACTAAAGCTGCGGCCACCACCACTAAATCCGCGGCAATCTCTATTTTCCTGCCAGTAAGGGTATCTGCTCCCTGGACCATTACCTTGCCATTCTCTTCATAGAGTTTTGCTGCCCGACCACGGATATAGACGATCTCTTCTTCAGAAACCGATTGTTGAATAAACTGCTCATACCCTTTACCGGTGGAACGAATATCAATATAAAAAATGTAAACCTGACCATCATGAACTTTATGCTTATACAACCGGGCATGTTTGGCTGTATACATGCAGCATACCCGGGAACAGTAGGATTTATGATACTC
>DQWO01000003.1 GCA_011042595.1 Pseudomonadota bacterium | reverse complement strand
GGGCAATTCTGAATCAGCTGGGCAGTTACCGGGGGCGTTTGCAACTCTGTTCAGCCCGTCTGTCACGGCCGGAAATCCTTTACCAGCGTTTGCGCCAGCGGGTTGAAGAGCTTTCCTATTGCTTCTCCAGGATGATGACTGACCGTCTGCGACGCTTGCAGCGCCAGGTCGAACGAGCAGCTCGTTCACTGGCTGTCCGAACCCCAAAACATCGCCTGGGAGATTGCCGCCAGCAGCTGGAACTTTTATCCCGCCAGCTGATGCATGTTTTGCAGCAGCAACAGCAGGAACAACGTCATACCCTGAATTTACTGGCTGGAAAACTGGAATCCTGCAGCCCTCTGGGAATTCTCCAGCGGGGCTATGCGGTGGTTGAAAAACTGCCCGAACAGCAGGTGATTATTGATGCCGGCAAGCTGCAGCCCGGGGATCGATTGGTGGCCAGGTTTGCCCGTGGTAAAGCGTACTGCGGGGTTCAGGAGGTTTCGAATGATAAATCTTGATTCCGGAGTGAAAAAACAGATGGTGGCGGAGAAAATCAAAAATTTTATCGGTCTGTTCTCTTGGTCATTAATCCTGATAATAATGCTGATTTTATTACGGCCTCTTCCTTCGTGGGCTCAGACAAAAATATTGGAAAATACGGTGTACCAGGCTGATAATCTGGTTGTTTCCCTGTTTCCAAAACTCCCATTGCAGGGCCAGGCTGTGATTGTGAGTATCAGTTGCCGCCAGGCTTCACCTGTTCCCCGGCAACTGGTACTGCTGGGAAAAAAGTTTAAAATAGTTGCCGTAGATGAGGGAGAATATAAGGCCGTATGCGCGGTACCGCTGAATGCTCCGCTGGGGTCACAGCAGTTGGGAATTGACCTGGCTGATGCCACAGTGGTGGAAATTCCCCTGACTATCTTGGCGGGTAATTATGGCGAAGAACATTTACATTTACCGGCTGAAATGGTGAATCCGACCAAAGTGGCTCATCTGATGCAGATTAAAAATGATCGGATACGTTTACGGCAGATATATGGTTCATCAAAAGCGGTGATCCGGTTTTCACAACCTTTTATCCGGCCATTGAAAAGTACTATCATTACCCCTTTCGGTCGTCGTCGATTCCTTAATGAAACCCCCAAAAGCCCTCATGGCGGCATTGATCTGCGGGGTAAGACCGGGACTCCGGTGCCGGCGGCTGCCGGGGGGAAGGTAGCTTTCAGCGGTAAACTGTACTACAGTGGCAACGCGGTCATCATTGATCATGGGCTGGATGTTTTTTCTTTGTATCTGCATCTTGATACATTGTCTGTGGCTGAGGGTGATCAGGTGAACCAGGGGCAGGTTATCGGTAAGCTTGGCAGTACCGGCAGGGTGACCGGACCGCATTTGCATTGGGGGATTAAGATTAACGGAATATTTGTTGATCCGCTGGAATTTATTAATGAAAGCCGGTTGTTGCTTCAACCGGTCGGGGAGGAATGAAATGGCCAAACAGAGCTTTGAGACTGCCCTGAAGAAACTGGAAGAAGTGGTGGAAAAACTGGAATCCGGGGAGGTTTCTCTCGATCAGTCACTGAAACTGTTTGAACAGGGGATTACCCTGGTTCGTCAATGCAGCAAGAGGCTGGATGAGGTGGAGAGTAAGGTGCAGGTCTTGGTCAGCGATGAGCGGGGCGAACGACTGGAAGAATTTTCATGAATGAGCTGAAAGCATATCTGCAGCAGCAGTCCCGCTTGTTCGATCAATACCTTGAACAGTATTATAGCTTTCCGGAGAACAATCCGCAAGGGCCGGTGGAGATTTTAGGGGAATCCATGGCCTACAGTCTGTTTGCCGGTGGCAAACGCCTGCGACCAATTCTCGCCATGAGTGCCTGCCGGCTGTTTGGCGGCACACTAGAACTGGTTTTGCCGGTAGCCGTAGCCATCGAGATGATTCATACCTATTCTCTTATCCATGATGATCTGCCGGCTATGGATGATGATAATTTTCGTCGGGGTTTACCCACCAACCATAAGGTGTACGGAGAAGGAATGGCTATCCTGGCTGGAGATGCCTTACTGACTGATGCCTTCGGTCATCTTGCCGCGGTTGACGGGCTGTCCGAGGAAACGAGGCTTGCGCTGGTGCGAGGATTGTCCCAGGCTGCCGGTTCCGAAGGGATGGTGGCCGGACAGGCTATTGACCTGCATTATGAAGGGCGGTTGGATGTTTCCCGGGAGATTTTGTTTGATCTTCATCGGCGGAAAACCGGGGCGATGATCACTTTTGCCGTGCTGGCCGGGGGAATGGTAGCCGGTGCCGACAAGGAAGATCTGGCCCGCCTGGAAACCTATGGTCAGTCAATCGGGCTTGCTTTTCAAATTGCCGATGATGTGCTGGATGAGACCGGTACCCAGACAGAATTGGGGAAAGATGCTGGTTCCGACCGGGAAAAAAATAAATTGACTTCCGTCAGCCTTCTGGGTTTGGATGAGTCCCGTTCCCTGCTTGAAGAATTAGTTAATAAAGCTGTAATTGTTTTGGAACCTTATGGAAAACGGGCTGCACGCCTGCAGCAGATAGCCAATTATATTGCCGTGCGGAAAAACTGATGGTGAGCTAATAGCTTTCAGCTTTCAGCGATCAGCAGTCAGCTTGCACCAAGCAATCAAAGACGCGCTTATGCGTTGAATTCAAGAAATAAAATACCACGAAGGGCACGAAGAACACGAAGTTTAAAAGAGTTCTTTTTCTACGTGCATTTCGTGTCCTGGTTTGTTGTAGTCAAGTTTTATTTTCAAGAAAATCAGCAGAAAATTATCATGTGTGAGAATGGGCCACAATTTAGCTTCGTGGTAGTATCATCAGTTTGGCAATGTGTTGAGGTGATACGATAATGACTGAAACTGAAATTTTTTACGTGGCTGGTGCCGGCCGTTTTGGTTGTCAGGCAATCAGCAAGCTGTTGTTACGCCCTCGGGCACAGGTTCTCGTGGTTGAAAAGAATCCCTCAACTGCTGGAACATTGTTGGCGGAAATTCCCTTAGCTGAAGATCAGTTGATAGTTGCTGATGCGGTGAGCTTTCTGTCTTCTTATGTTGGGCGGGGTGATCATGATTCAGCCTGGATTGTACCGACGATCCCTCTGCATCTGGCGGCGGCGATCATTATGCAGTTGACTGGCCGCGGCTATCTGGAATGGGATGAGATTCCCCTGCTGCCCCACGGTTTTTTGGGACCCAATGGTGAATTATACAGCAGCCTGGCGGATTTTACCTGCCCTGAAGATTGTCCCCAGCCTTCCGACCATTGTTATACCACCGGTGAGCCCCGGGAAAAATCCCTGGTGCAAATTCTTGAGGAGATTTTGTATCATGATTACCCATCCCTGGTATTGCAGAGCCGGCAGCTGGCACCCGGAGTAGGTGGCTTCCAAGTGGCGGCGATTCGCAAACTGCTTGAGCAGATAAATGATATTTCCGGGCCGCTGGTTTTCAGTACCGCCTGTCTCTGCCATGGAGTCAGTAATCTGCTGGGGTCGAAGCCATCATGATTAATCAAGGCAAAAAATAATGGCTGTTTCAACTCAATCGCAAGCTTTTCGCAGGGTCAAAAGTCGCAAGCAAAAAGCTCATGTGGTGCTGAATGAATTAAGCCGCTGTTATCCCCGGGTTGAATGTGGGCTTGTGTATCACAACCCGCTTGAATTGCTGATCGCGACCATCTTGTCGGCCCAGTGTACGGATGTACGGGTTAATAAGGTAACTCCGGAACTTTTTGCTGCCTTTCAAAACGCGTCAGATTTTGCTGACGCTTCACCGACAAAACTTGAGGAAGCCATCCGTTCCACCGGTTTTTTCCGCAACAAAGCCCGCAATATCCGGGCCTGCTGCCAGCAGTTGGTAGAATTATATGATGGCCAGGTGCCAGGAAGCCTGGCTGAACTGGTGGAGTTGCCCGGCATTGGCCGAAAAACTGCCAACGTGGTTTTGGGGGAAGCGTTTCATGTTCCGGGATTGGTGGTGGATACTCACGTGAAAAGGCTGGCCAATAAAATCGGTTTAACCAGGGAGAAAACGCCGGAAAAGAT
>DQWO01000340.1 GCA_011042595.1 Pseudomonadota bacterium | reverse complement strand
TGGAGATATCAATCGGTGATTTATATATGGGGATATTTTCTGCTGCGGCAAAACCAGAGATTCAGCCGGAGAAATTTTCAGCCATTGGTTAGCAGCAAATGAGCAGAATTGCAAGTGGTTCCTCAAGAGTTGAAAGGGATTAATCAAAGGTTCACGATCATGATGGTCTTTTTCGTTTTTTATTCCGGTTACTGCCATGACTTTTCCCTGTTGGTCTTCTTGTTGCTTTGCTCATTGGTTTTCTGTCGGTTGGCTGACGCCTTCGTGGTCGTTTGATATCGCTGCGGAAATCATCATCTTCAGCCCAGAGAATATCAATTTTCCCCACCAGTGCTTCAATGGGTTCAAGGTAAAAAGCATCATCTTCACTGGCCAGGGAAATGGCCTTGCCGCTGGCCCCCACCCGGGCTGTCCGACCTATGCGGTGGACATAGTCTTCCGCGTCCTGGGGCAGGTCAAAATTAACAACATGGGTGACGTTGTCAATGTGCAGGCCCCGGGATGCCACGTCGGTGGCTATCAGAATAGTGATTTCCTTTTTTTTGAACCGTTCAAGGATGGACAATCGTTTTTTCTGGGGTACATCCCCGGTTAATGCGGCGGCGGGATAGCGATTAGCTTTCAGGTAATCCACCAGGATTTCAGCCATTCTTTTCGTGTTGCAGAAAACCAGGGTTCTTTCCGGATTTTCTTTTGCCAGCAGGCCGAAGAGCAGCTGAATCTTTTCTTTTTTTCCCACATGGTAGAGACCCTGTTGAACATTTTTAGCCGCCAGCTGGTTGGGGGTAATGACGATGGATTCAGTAATATCCAGATGTTCGTAGGCCAGTTCCATAACCCGGTAGGAGAGGGTGGCGGAAAAGAGCAGTGACTGTCTTTTGTTGAAGGGGGAACAGCGGCGTAAGATGTAGCGGAGATCCGGAATAAACCCAAGATCAAACATGCGGTCAGCTTCGTCAATGATCAGGACTTCTATAGATTTAAGATTGAAAATCTTTTGTTTGAGGTAATCAATCAGTCGTCCGGGAGTGGCAATGATAATGTCAATATTATGTTTCCTGAGCGCCTCCCGTTGCTTTTCATAATCGATGCCGCCAAAAATTGCTTGAACCACCAATCCTGTATGGCCACCAAGCAGTTTTGCTTCCTGTTTGATCTGGACAACCAATTCCCGCGTCGGGGCCATGATCAGCGCCCGAGGCTGTTTATCGCCCTTCTGTGATGCCCCAGAGCGCAAAAGGCGATTAAACAGCGTGACCAAGAAGGTAGCTGTTTTTCCGGTTCCTGTTTGTGATTGAGCGGCAATATTTTTCCCGGCCAGGGCGATGGGCAGGATCTTTTCCTGGACCGGGGTGCAGCTGTTGAAATCGGCATCCTGGATGCCTTGTTGAATTAATGGATCAATATCCATTTGGGAGAAAGTCGTTTGGGTAAAAACCTGTTGCAAAAATAAACTCCTGAAAATTACCGGGTGGACCATTCTGACAACCTGGTAAAAAAATTGTCAGCGGTGCAGGATTGATGCAATCCCGCCTTGAATGGAAGGTGGATGGGAGCCGGAGCGAAAAATGAGACTGCTGGTAAGCTTTGGTTGGAATCAGGTTTCATCAAGGGAACCATTCACTATCTTTGCCAAGATCACTAACAGATATCATGATAAAATTCAACTGTTTAATCAATTTTTCGGCCACTGCCATTGATATTGACAGGAAAGTGTGACTTTTTTATGACTCATCACTGTTTAGCCAGCTGCCGGGCCTGGTTGATATCCTCCGGAGTATTGAGGTTGAAAAAATACCGGGGCCCAAAACAGGATGGATGTTGTGTGGTCGGGATTTCAACAACCCTGACTTCAGAAAAAAATCCCGAAATCTTCAGTTTGCCGTAATCAAGCTGTTTTTTGATCTTCTCCATACAGTTTTTGTTATAGATTGCATGTAATGGTTGATGACCATCGCTGCTTTTCGGCAAGATGACATCATAGCCTTCGTGTCGGGACCAGAGATAGCGGATTGCCGCTGCTGAAATAAAAGGCATGTCGCCGGCTAGTATCAATACATAGGGAAAGGAAGCTTGGCGCAGACAGCTGTATATTCCCCCTATGGCACCATGGTCCGGGTACAGGTCGGGTATGATGGTAACCGGAAATTTTCTGTATGGTTGAGGACTATTACTGCTGATCAGGATTTCCTGGCAGCAGTGAGAGACAATCCGGAAAGTCCGGTCAATGATGCGCTGGCCGCCAATAGTAATCAGGGGTTTATCGATCCCTCCAAGACGTCTGCCTCTGCCGCCGGCCATAATAACGGCAGTCAACGGTAGCCGTTTTTCGGCTTTTTCCGGCATGGAAATCATAACCGAGGTTTGGATGAGCTGGTGATTTTAAAGTAGTTGATGATGAAGTCGATCAATTTATCGGCTGCCTCCAACGGAAATACCGGAACATCGATATCCCATTGCCGGTCGCTGGCAACGGCGATCAGCTGGGGGTCCGATTTTTCCCCGCGACAAATAAGACTCGAACGTTGAGCCTGCCGGTGGACCTCGATTTTGGGAAAACTGCTGTGCTTGAATCCTTCAATGAATACCAGGTCCATATCCTTCAGATAATGGCTGATAATTTCCCCGGGATCCATCTGACTGTCGGTCTTCTTGATCAAAGCTGTCTGACTGGGGGCGGTAATGACGGTTGCGTCGGCACCCGCTTGTTGGTGCCGCCAGCTGTCTTTCCCTTCATGGTCGATGTCAAAGGAATGGAGGTGGTGTTTTATGGTTCCCACCCTGAATCCCCGCTGTTTTAGAATCTTGATCAAACGGGTGAGCAGGGTGGTTTTACCGCTGTTGCTGGTGCCAATCAGGCAGACGACTGGTGGTGTTTGTTTAACCATGACCGTTTTTACCCCCTGCCGAATGAGCATACGGGATAGACACAGCGCTGGCAGAAGTGACATAGTCCCCCATGTCCGAGAGCCGCCACCTCAGTCTGGTCCGGCTGCTGGCCGCTAAGCAGGCGGGGCAGGAAGACATCAAAGGCAGTATGGGGGTAAAATAATGCTGCTGCCGGAACCGCGCAGACAGGAATTTCCCTGCTGTCGTGGGTGATCCAGGCCATGCAGAACATATTTCCCGGCTGCAGGGGGACGCCACGTATGAAATGACGGCCGCCGGCTTCGGTTATGGCCAGCGGGGTGACATCATTGGGATCTACCGAGGTGCCGCCGGTAAGGATAATGATCTCACATCCTTCAGCGATGAACTGTTTGATGCTGGCAACCATTTCATCCTTGTTGTCGGGCAGCAGGGTGCTTCGGTGAACTTCAGCTTGGTATTGAGCCAGTTTGCGCCGGATAACCGGCAGGAAACGATCTTCAATCAGGCCGTTGTAGACTTCATTGCCGGTAACGATGACTCCGGCTTTTTTAGGGGTAAAAGGAATAATCCGGATAATCCCTTTCGGGCTGGCAATATCAAGGGTCTGTTCAATGATCTGTTTCCTGGTGAACAAGGGGATAATGCGGGTTGAAGCAACGACCTCACCCTTCTTGACTGGCAGATGAGTAGGCTTGGTTGTGCAGGAGGTATCTCCAAGCAGGTTGATTGCCAGTAATTTTTCCACCTCGATTTCCAGCAGGCCATCCTTTTGGGCCTGGAAGTTGATTTTCCCCTCTTTCGGCTCCAGGTCATGGGCTACATAGCGACCGGCAAAGGCTCCGGCCATCATGATGGCGGCATCATCTTCATGGGTTTGATCAGGATCAAGGTCAAGAATGAAGATTTCATTTTTGCCGATTGCCGCCAGCTTTTCCAGGTCGTTTTTATTGATAATATGGCCTTTTTTGAAAGCCCGACCCTTGAATCCTTTTTCCGGGTTGACTTCAGTAATATCATGGGCCAATGGCAGACCGATGGCCTCTGTCAGAGGTATTTTTTTTATCTGTGACATGTTTATCTGCTTTCGTTTATAATACCCAAGGCGGGCTTAACGCCCGCAACCCAAATCAAGGTATCAGGATGTTCCGGCATGGCTCTCGCTCATTCTCGCGGCACATCGTGTGCCGCTCCGAGGTGTGTGCCGCGAATCACCGTCGTGG
>DQWO01000218.1 GCA_011042595.1 Pseudomonadota bacterium | reverse complement strand
TATGGGTCGGTAAACGGGATTCCGCTGGTAGGTTTGCCTGGGAATCCGGTATCGGTGATGATTTCATTTGAACAGTTTGTTCGACCAATGATAAAGAAGATGTCAGGCTATCCGTCATCCGGATGGCTGTTGCCCCGGGTCCGGGTAATCGCCGGTGAAGATCTCCCTGGAGCTTCCGGTCGTCGCCATTTTATGCGGGGAATTATCCGGAGAAGCTCTGCTGCTGATCGCTATGAAGTGTTTATGACTGGACCCCAGGGGTCCGGGATTCTCCGTTCAATGGTTTTGGGGAATTGTCTGATTGTGCTGACGGAACATGCATCGGTAGTGAAGAAGGGGGAAATTGTTGAGGTAGAATTACTTGATTATGACCTGGCCGCAACCCTTTCTGTAGGTATAGGGGTAGCGGATATTTGAAAATTATCATCATATCAGGCCCTACGGCCACCGGGAAAACGGCAACAGCTCTTTCTGTGGCAAAAACTTTCGGCGCTGAAATTATCAATGCCGACTCGATGCAGGTTTATCGTTACCTGAATATCGGGACCGCAAAACCAACCAGGGAAGAGCAGCAAAAAGTTCCCCACCATTTGCTGGATGTGGTTGAACCTGATGATCCCTATCATGCCGGTCGTTTTCAGTCAGATGCTGATGCCATGATTTCTGATCTGGGTTCCCGGCAGAAACTGCCATTGATTGTTGGTGGGACAGGTTTATATATCAGATCGCTATTGTATGGCCTGTGTGACCTGCCGGAAATCCAGCCTGAAATTCGACAGCAGGTTCAAAATGAATTGAAAAAAAATGGAGTTGAAAGTTTATATCAACATTTGAAAAAGGTGGATCCCCTGGTTGCCGGCCGCCTTGCCTCTCGTGATCAGTCCAGGATTACCAGGGCCCTGGAGGTCTATCTGGCCACTGGTCGCAGCATCAGTTATTTTCAGGAACAGCATCGTTTCAGCCGCCCAAAATATTCTTTTTTATACCTTTACCTTGCTTGTGAGCGGACAATTCTTCGACAACGGATAGCTGACCGGGTCCAGCAGATGATGAGCCATGGTTTTTTAGCTGAAATCAGGGATTTACTGGATAAGGGTTATTCGCCAGAACTGAAACCCCTGCAAAGTATCGGCTATCGTCAGTTAATTCTCCATCTGCAGGGAGTTTTGTCCCTGGATGAGGCCCTGCGGCTGATTGTCAGGGATACCAGACGTTATGCCAAACGCCAGAACACCTGGTTTTCAAGGGTTCCGGGGATAAAAATTGTCAATGAAAATGAACGCCAATATATTCCCCAACTGATTCATTCATTTCTTGCAGCCGAGGATTGTCATTGAAGAACATTATCCGCTTTCTTAACCAGTTGAGAGATTCCCTGAATGATCGTCTGCATCGTTTCCGGGCCACGGAACATGCCTTCATGGTCATCATTGCGGTTATTATCGGTGTTCTTGGCGGATTTGGAGCTGTGGGGATCCAGTTTTCGATCAAATTTTTCCAGAAAATTTTCTGGGGTGCCTGGCAACCTGATTTAGCTTATCTGCAGGATTTGCCGGCATTCGTAAAAATTGGGGTGCCAACGGGTGGCGGGCTGTTGGTAGGTTTGATTGTCCACTATGTAGCCAAGGAGGCCAAGGGACATGGAGTTCCAGAAGTTATGGAAGCCATTGCCCTGAAAAATGGGGTTATCCGGCCGCGGGTGGTCATAGCCAAGCTTTTTGCCTCGGCAATCTGCATTGGCTCAGGTGGTTCCGTGGGCCGAGAAGGGCCGGTTATCCAGATTGGCTCATCAATTGGTTCTACAGTGGGGCAGTTTCTGGGAGTAACCGCCCAGCGGGTGAAGATCTTTGTTGCCTGTGGAGCGGCTGCCGGAATTGCGGCTGCTTTTAATGCCCCCATAGCCGGTGCCCTGTTCAGCGTGGAAATCATCCTGGGGGATTTTGGGGTTGCCCAGTTCAGTCCCATTGTTATTTCCTCGGTGATGGCAACCGTAGTTTCCCGTCATTTTCTTGGTGATTTTCCCGCTTTTGAAGTTCCCCATTATCACCTGGTCAGCGCCCTGGAACTTATTCCCTATGTCATCCTCGGTCTTCTGGCCGGCCTTGTTTCCCTGCTGTTTATTAAAATACTCTATTTTCTGGAAGACTATTTTGAAGAGTTGAAACTGAATGATATTCTGAAAACCGTTATCGGTGGATTTTTGATCGGAATTATGGGGCTCCTTGTCCCCCATATTTATGGTGTTGGCTATAATACCATGAATATGGCCCTGCATGGGCAGCTCAGTTGGATGATCATGCTGGCGCTGATTTTTGTTAAAATCCTGGCAACCAGCATCAGTCTGGGATCCGGAGGTTCAGGCGGCGTGTTTGCTCCATCACTGTTTATCGGCACCATGACCGGTGGTTTCTTCGGTTATCTGGTACATGCCGTGGCGCCGGGTTATACCGCCAGCTCCGGGGCGTATTCACTGGTTGGCATGGGAGCGGTGGTTGCCGGGGCCACCCATGCGCCCATTACCGCCATTCTGATTATCTTTGAACTGACCAATGAATATAAAATTATTCTGCCATTGATGATTTCATCCATTATTGCCACCCTGTTAACCACCAAATTAAAAAAGGAATCTATCTATACGTTAAAGCTCATTCGGCGTGGCATTGATCTTTTTAAAGGTCGTGAAGCTAATCTGCTGCGGTCTTTAAAAGTTGCCGGTTATGTGGATCCTCATCCGGTCATCATTCCTCCGCAACTGAAATTTATGGCCCTCCTTGACCTGGTAGCTGACCGGCCCAATACCCAGTTTTATGTGGTTGATGCCAAACAAAAATGTCTGGGATCGGTTTCTTTACAGGAAGTGAGAAAGGCATTGGTTGACCGTGATGATGTTGCCGACCTGCTGATTGCCATGGACCTGATTAACCCTGATATTCCTAAAGTTAAACCTGAAGATGACCTTGACATGGTAATGAAATTGTTTGGAATGTATGACTATGATGAACTACCGGTGGTGGACAGTAATAACCCGGATATGGTTATTGGAGCCATAAAACATAAAGAGGTCATTGAAGCCTATAACCGTGAGGTGATGAAAAGAAATCTGAGCCAGGAAATACCATCGTCAGTTAAATTGCTTGAACGGATTAAAAAAGTGGATTTTATCGATGGTTATATTATGGCTGAAATTCCGGTTCCGGAATCATTTATTGATCGAACCATAAAAGATATCAATATCGGGTCACGGTTCGGAGTTCAGATTCTGCTGATAAAACGACCTTCCAGTGAACTGGAAGTGAAACAGCTGGTACCTTCCGCTGATGAAAAAATTATGTCTGGCGACTGGCTGGTGGTGTTGGGCAGTGATGAAGATATTGATACCCTGCGCCATGTATAGGTCGTCTTAAAAATCTTTTTTATAAGGAGAACTTTTTGAATTCCCCCTTGAAGATTCAAATCGTCCGGCAGCCGGGGGTGCAATTACCTCGGTATATGACCGAACATGCCGCCGGGATGGATATCCACGCCGCGGCAGCGGAAGATATCATCATTAAACCGGGAGAAAGAGCCCTGGTAGGAACCGGTCTTTTTGTCGCCATCCCTCCAGGATATGAAGCTCAGGTTCGCCCCAGAAGCGGCCTGGCAATCAGGAACGGGATAACTTTGCTGAACAGTCCCGGAACCATCGATGCGGACTATCGGGGTGAAATCAAGATTATCATGATTAACCATGGCAGGGATGATTTTATGGTTAAATCCGGTGACCGGTTGGCACAAATGATTATTGCTCCGGTTGTCCGTTGCGTTTGGGAGGAAAAACAGGAACTGGATGATAGTCAACGGGGTTCCGGTGGTTTTGGCCACACGGGAAAATAAATCTAATGCGGGCTTAACGCCCGCAACTTAAATTAATATATCAGGATGTTCCGGTATGGCTCTCGCTCATTCTCGCGGCACATCGTGTGCCGCTCCGAGGTGTGCGCCGCGAATCACCGTCGTGGTGATTCGTCCGGCACCCAATGCCGCTATGAGCCAAGCCCGAACATCCTGAATGTATTTGCGACAATTTCTTGTTTTTTATACCCCTCAAGGGGGTACTGAAAAGAGTGACAGCCTT
>DQWO01000110.1 GCA_011042595.1 Pseudomonadota bacterium | reverse complement strand
GGCTCATAGCGGCATTGACCGCCGAACGAATCACCACGACGGTGATTCGCGGCGGGCACCTCACAGATGCACACGATGTGCAGCGAGAATGAGCGAGAGCCATGCCGGAACAGCCTTTAAATAATTTTTTTCGGCTGTTTTTTATAACTCAGAAAGTTGAGTAATCAGGTGTAAACGGTCTGTTTAAACGCCCTTATAAAGGATTCCCCCTCGGATGAATGCTATTTTAGCTGTGAGTTTCCTGGTGGCTGCCGGCATGCTTGGAGGTCTGGTCGCCCGGCGCCTTCGATTGCCGTCAGTGACTGGAAACATCATTGTGGGAGTCTTGATTGGTCCCCATGTATTCAAGCTTCTCAGCCATGAGATTGTTTATCAAACCCTGCAGCCCATTTCAGAAATTGCTCTCAGCCTGATTGCTGTAACCATTGCTTCCCATTTGCGCATAAGGCGCATGGCCGGGGAGAAATTCCAGTTTTTCTTTGTTGCCCTTTTACAGGTATCCGGGGCTTTTGCTGCGGTTTTTTTTGCTACCCGGCTGCTGCTGGACGAGTGGATGCCGGCCATGCTGCTGGCCTGCATTGCCGTTTCAACCGCTCCGGCGGCAACCCTGGCGGTGATCAAGGAAACCGAAGCCAAAGGTCAACTGGTAAAAACATTACTTTCGGTAGTGGCGCTGGATAACGTTCTGGCAATTGTCCTGTATGTTGTTGTGTCTTTCCAGGTTGGAGGAGCAATTCAGGGTGGGCATGCCGCTTCTTTTCAAGTTCTGGTACTTGATGTTGCCCGGGTGCTTGGCATGTCTTTGCTCCTGGGAATTGTCGTCAGTGTCGCCCTGCTGTTTTTATCCCGGTGGATGCGAGAGAAAAGTCATTATGTTGCCAGCATTATGTTGGCAATATTTTTTACCACCGGAATTTCAACCTGGCTGCATATTTCCCCTCTGCTGCCCAATATGACTGTTGGCTTCCTGATCAGTAATCTGTCGCCGCTGCGGCGGGAAATTCTCACCGCTCTCGAAGATATTGAACCGCTCATTTTTATTTCTTTTTTCACCTTGGCAGGTACCCACCTGGATGTTTCTCTCCTTCCCCAAATGGGGCTTCTTGGTATTGTTTATGTGCTTGCCCGCTATGGCGGGAAGCTGGTTGCTTCTTTTGTGGCAGCCTTCCTGATCCGGTTTCCGGCTTCGGTGCGCAATAATCTGGGTTTTTGTTTGATCCCCCAGGCTGGGGTTGCCATCGGCTTGCTGGTGGCAGTTCAGGAAAATCAGCTGTTTTCCGCTTATGAACCATTGATTACCGCTGTTGTGCTGGCTTCCATTGTCATCAGCGAATTGTCAGGCCCGGTTATTGTGAAAAAAGTGCTGGTCCATACCGGTGAAGCGGGGCAGGAGGGAAGCAGGTTGTTTGGTATTGTCCCGCGTAAGGGAATTGTTGTTCCTTTGCGATCGGTGGAAAAATGGGCGGTCATTGAGGAATTAGTAGATTATGCCATGGGGGTATACGGTCTTGCAGCTGAACAGCGCGACAGCCTGCTGTCTTCCGTCATTGAGCGGGAAAAATCTTTGAGTACCGGCATTGGAAAGGGAATTGCAATTCCCCACGGAACCATCAGCCAGGGACGGTCAATCATGGGTGTTCTGGGGGTCAAACCTGAAGGGATTGATTTTCACTCCCTGGATGGTGGAAAAACCAGGATTGTCATTTTGATGATTATTCCGGAAAACTGTTTCCGTGATCACCTGCGGGTATTGGCAGAAATATCAAAAGTTATGAGCCGGCCGGAGGTGGTGGAGCAGGTGATGCGCAGCCGTGACCAGGAAGCAGTCTACCATGTTCTGTTCAGCGAAGAGAAACAGCCAAGGGATTATTTTTCTGAGGTTGATAGTTCTAAAGGTTGACAGGCGGTGGCCGCCAGTACTTTTGTGGCCAGCTCCATAGCGTCTTCATCGAGGTCAAAGCGGTTACTGTGCAGAGGATAGATGATACCTTTTTTCTGGTTGCCACAACCTATTTTCAGGTAACAACCCGGTACCTGTTGGGCAAAATAGGCAAAGTCTTCGCCACCCAGTACCGGCTTAGAGGCTAAATCCAGCTCTTTTATTTCGGGCATGTTTCCCAGTAGCCGGGCCATATGCTGTACAAGTCGGGGATCATTGGTTAACTCCGGGGCAACCTGGTCAATCTTCAATGATATGCGGGCGCCGTAAGCCTTGGCCAGATCTTCAAGGAGCTGCTTGAATTTTTTCAGCAGATCTCGGCGTTGTTCCGGATACAGTGTCCGGATAGTCCCAGTTATTTGAACGTGATCGGCAATGATATTGGATGCGGTTCCCCCGTTGATGGTGCCGATGGAGATAAGCGCCGGGTCCACCTGGTTTCTGGCTTTAGTCATCAGGTAATTAATGGAGGTGATCAGGCTGACTGCTATCTGGATCGCATCAATGGATTTTTCCGGGTAGCAGGCATGGGATGATCTTCCAGAAACTTCCAGCGAGAAATGATTAGTGGCTGCCATAATCGGACCCTGGCTGAGGGCTACGCTACCGGTTTCCAGGTGCGGAAAGAAGTGAAAGCCAAAAATTGCTATGGTTGGCGGATTTTGGAGAATCTGCTCGGCCAGCATGGCCCGGGCGCCCCGGCCGTTTTCCTCGGCTGGTTGGAAAATCAGGGTCACCGGCCGGGGTAATTGATGGGCGATCGGGGCCAGGACAGTTGCCAGGCCCAAAAGCACTGCCGTATGGCCATCGTGGCCGCAGGCATGCATAACTCCCTGATGGGTGGAAGCATAGGGGCAATCTTTGGCATCGGTGAGCGGCAGGGCATCCATGTCAGCACGAAAAGCGAGTGCTGGTCCTGGTCTGCCGTTATCCAGCCAGGCAACGACACCATGACCGCCAACTCCGCTTTGATGACGAATGCCATTGTTCCCCAGGATTTCAGCTACCATGGCAGCCGTTTCTTTTTCTTGTCCGGAAAGTTCCGGATGTTGGTGCAGATGGCGTCGCCAGGAGATTATTTGGGGAGTGATTTCACTGATTCGCAGATTGATGGTTTCCAACATGAGTTTTCAGTAGCAGGAAGTTGTGGATATTGCAATGGAAAATGGTTGATCTTCATCTGGCTTTTAGTCACTTACTCAACTTTCTGAGTTGCTCTAAAAACAGATGAAAGAAATTTCCAGGGATGTTCCGGCATGGCTCTCGCTCATTCTCGCCGGCCGTCTATGGCCGGCTTCCGAGGCGTCCGCCGCGAATCACCATCACGGTGATTCGTTCGGCGGCCAATACCGCTATGAGCCAAGCCCGAACATCCTGTAATGTTCCTGGCAATGCAACTCAGAAAGTTGAGTAGTGACTTTATGATTAAGGAGAGATGGAATTATGCCGATCTATGAATTTGAGGGGCGACGGCCGGTCATTGATGATACGGCTTATGTCAGTGAAACGGCCATTGTCATCGGGGATGTAAGAATTTCATCCCAGGTGTATATTGGCCATGGTGCTATTCTGAGGGGGGATTATGGGACGATTGTCATCGGTGAACAGTCGGCGGTTGAGGAAGGGGCGATTATCCATATTAATCCCGGTGTAACCTGTGAGCTGGAGCGGCGGGTGACCATTGGCCATGGGGCCATGATTCATTGCCCTCATATTGCCGCGGGTGCGGTTGTTGGTATCGGAGCTATTCTTTCTTTTGGGGTTTCAATCGGTGCGGGTGCCATTGTAGCTGAAGGGGCAGTGGTTCCCAATGGGAAGCAAATTCCAGCAGGTATCATTGTGGCCGGCAATCCGGCTCATGAAATTGGAAAGGTTACCGAGCGACATCAAAAGTTTTGGGATTACGGGAAAGATTTATATGTTGATCTGGCTAAACGTTATCCGGCTGGTTTGCGCCGGCTGGAGTAATAAAAGTTGTTGAGCTGATTTATGAATACTTCAAATATCAGCGGGTTGACATCGGGATCTGCCCAGTCATCTATGTTGCACCTTGAGCAGCAGCCATCTTCTGTTGATCGTGAGGGCTGGCTTAGCCTGCTTGGTAAACAGGTGGAAGTCAAAGTTATGGAAAATCTGGATGGCGGTCGTTTTCTGGTTGATATGAATGGTGTCAAGCTG
>DQWO01000051.1 GCA_011042595.1 Pseudomonadota bacterium | reverse complement strand
TGCTGATCGCTGAAAGCGTTCATCGGGAAATGAACATTTCCGGATGAACACTATTTATCAGTTATCATAATGATTTTTGCCGATCATTGTCAAGAATTACCGCAGCATGTCTCATATGTTCGGGGACAGATTGAAATCAGTCCCCGAAAGGCGCCGAAAAAAAAGAAGCCACCTTGACGGCGGCTTCCGGTAAATCTCTTCAAATCATTGATTTTCCTGTAACATCTTTTCAGGATTCAACCACTTCTTCGGCATCAATAACCGCTTTGTGAAGCTGAAGAAAGCCATCATCATCAGCCTGGATGTAGTCCAGACTTGACTTCACTCGATACAATGCCTTTGAAACATACAATTTCGCCACCGTCTTTTTCCGTTCCGACAAAAGCGCTTTCCGGCACAGCAGGTAGCTGTTGATAACGTCCGTGGTCATATTGACCAGTCGGGTAGCATGAAATTCCTGATAACCGGCATCCCCTTTCTCCTTGACATGGGAAATAGCCATCTCCAGCTGGGTCCGCATTTTCTGGACCGGCTGAAAAAGTTCGGGAATAGCTGAAAAATCACTGTCTTCCTCATATTCGTTGAGCCGCTCGGAAACCACCCCGCCAATCACACCGCCCATAGCTGCCACTACCTGCAGCTGGGTCGTACCTTCATAAATATTGGTTATCCGGGCATCACGGTAATGGCGTTCCACATCAAATTCTTTGGTATAGCCAACCCCGCCATGAACCTGGATAGCATCATAACAGACTTTATTGGCCATCTCGGCGCTGGAACTCTTGGCCAGCGGCGTAAACAGAGAAGCAAAACGGGTATATCGTTTGAGGTCATCTTTCAGGTCGGCGACCCGGTCCGGATGTTTTTCGATCCGGTCCTCGATACCTTCCTTGATATCAACAATACGCGAAGTTTCATAGACCAGACAGCGGGCCGCCTCAATGGAAATCTTCATATCGGTCAACATCTCAGAGATAACCGCAAAATCACGAACCGGTTTTTTAAACTGTTCCCGGTCATTGGCATAGACGTAGGCTTCCCGGTAAGCGGCCTCGGCAATGCCCAGCGACTGGGCCGCCACCGCCAGCCGGGCACCATTCATCAGGTAGATGGTATACTTGATCAGGCCAAGTTTCCGTTTCCCCAGCAATTCCGCTTTGGCATTGGTAAACTGCAGCTCACAGGTCGGTGAACCCTTAATTCCCAGCTTATGTTCAATGCGCCGAACCTTCATATCTTCATCCCGCTCATAAATAAACAGGGATAATCCCCGACCGCTGGTCGTTCCATCTTCAGAGCGGGCCATGACCAGCGAAAGATTTCCACAACCATTGGTAATGAAACGTTTCACCCCATTCAAGCGCCACTGCCCATTCTCATCCTGAAAAGCCCTGAGCATCACCGACTGCAGATCCGAACCTGCATCAGGCTCGGTCAACGCCATGGAACCAACAATCTCACCGGTGGCAAAACGAGGGAGAAACCTTTTCTTTTGATCTTCCGAGCCAAACTTGCAGATGGTATCACTCAAACCCTGCAAACCGAAAACCAGCATCAACGAGGCGTCCGCCCGGGAAACCATCTCAATGGCGGCGGAAAAAATGGTCATCGGCATATTGATGCCGCCATATTTGCGCGGCATGGTAAAACCGGCCAGATCGGCTTGGTTAATCCGCGCCACCGCCTCCTGAATCCCCTGGGGATAGGTCACTTCACCATCGGCAAAAGTCGCCCCCTGTTCATCAACTTCACGGGCCCGGGGGGCGGAAAACTCCCCGGCAATTTCACCGACAATCTCCAGCACCCGATGGTAATTATCCTTTGTATCGTCCTCGTCCCGCGGGGCGTAGGGATAGGCATCCTTTTCGGCAAACCCATCTTCTTTCAAATCAATGATCCGGCTCAAATCCATGCTTTTCATATGGAAGAGAATATCTGCATTATCACGATAAAAATTTGCCATTATCGGACTCCTATGCTTTGGTTTTATAGGCTTTGATCATTTTTGCCAGCACATCCTTGACATCCCCGACAATACCATAGTGGGCGATGGCAAAAATCGGCGCCTGGGGATCTTTGTTGATGGCAATAATCCGCTTGGCTTCCGACATCCCGGCCCGGTGCTGAATCTGCCCTGAAATACCGCAGGCGATATAAAGGTTGGGACGAACCGTGGTTCCCGTCTGGCCAACCTGGTGATCTTTAATCAATACCCCGGAATCCACCACCGGGCGGGAACAGCCCAACTCACCGCCCAGAGTCCTGGCCAATTCCCTAACCAGAACCAAACCATCCAGATCACTGGCACCCATACCGGCGGAAACAATGATCTGCGCCGCTTTCAGGTTAACCTGTTTTTCCTCGGTCACCACCTCCAGAATTTCGGTCAGAAAATCATCATCGGCAACCTGGCAGGGCTCGGCAATGATTTCCACCGATTTTTCCGGATCCGGCTCAACCATTTTCATCACCCCTTCCCGCACGGTGGCCATGCTGGGCACGCTCTCGGGAGAGACGATGGTGGCGACAATATTACCACCAAAAGCCGGACGGATCTGCATCAGGGTATTTTCATAATGCACGTCCTTAAGGTCATGCTCACCAATCTGAAGATCGGTACAATCGGCAGTTAAGCCGCACATCAGGGTCGATGCCACCCGCGGGGCCACATCCCGGCCCATGGTCGTAGCCCCGAAAAGCACCACCCCGGGCTGATATTCCCGGACGGTCCGAACCACGGTTTTGGCATAGGGAATAGAGGTGAAATGAGCCAGCCTTTTATCATCGGTGTAATAAACCCGGCCACAGCCGTATTGCCCCAGAGATTTCAATTCATCATGCAGTTGATATCCTATGGCAACCGCTTCCACTGAACCACCCAGTTTTCCGGCCAGACGATTGGCCGCACTGATCAGCTCCAGGCTGACATCAGCAATCTTTCCACGCCGGGTTTCAATGAAAACCATCACATTTTTTCCAGTGCCCATTTCCCGCTCCTATCCGATGATATTCTCTTCAATGAGTTCGTGCATCAAATCGGCAATTCCCGCATCCGTATTCGGGACCTGTTTGCTTTCACAAGCCGTCAGCACCACACTTTGGATCTTTTTCACTTTAGTCGGGGAGCCGGACAGTCCGCACCGCTCAGGATCCGCACCGATGGTTTCCACATTCCATTCCTTAATATGGCTGACGACCCCACAGACCCCGGGTGACAGATACGCTTCATCGTAGGAGGAATTGCAGACCTCTTTACCGATATTTTTATAGGTCATCACTTTTTTGGCGCTGGCGGATCGCGGTTCATTGGCAACCGAAGTTACGGTGAGCAATACCGGAAAACCGCTTTTGACAATTTCATAACCATCTTCAACCGAACGTCTGACGGTAATGGAACTATCATCAACCGCCGTTACCGCTGATAAACAGGTAAGCTGGTTGATATGAAGTTTTTCCGCTATCTGCGGCCCCACCTGAGCGGTATCCCCGTCAATGGCCTGGCGACCGCAGAGAATCAGATCGTAGTCACCAACTTTTTCAATGGCGCATTTGAGGGCATAAGAGGTTGCCAGGGTGTCGGCCCCGGCAAAACGACGATCGGACACCAGAATAACATCATCAGCACCTCGATACAGACATTCCTTCAAGACCTCGGAGGCGTTGGGCGGCCCCATGGAAATACAGGTGACCATCCCCCCGACCTGTTCCTTGATTTTCAAGGCCTCTTCCAGGGCGTTGAGATCCTCCGGATTAAAAATTGCCGGCAGGGCAGCACGGTTTACCGTACCATCCTCTTTCATCGCCTCTCCCGATACATTATGCGTATCCGGTACCTGTTTAACCGTCACGATGATGTTCAAACCCATGAAGTCCACCTCCATAAATCATCAGGTTCACTATTTTTCACAAAAAAGGCCAATACTGCGGCCAGGCTGATAAAATCAAGCACAACTGCATAGCAAAAATAACATCCAAATACAAGCGGT
Organism: Pseudomonadota bacterium; assembly: GCA_011042595.1. Classification (GTDB taxonomy): domain Bacteria; phylum Desulfobacterota; class Anaeroferrophillalia; order Anaeroferrophillales; family Anaeroferrophillaceae; genus DQWO01. Next base: position 148 of record DQWO01000051.1, on the reverse strand, counting down.
TATATTGTACACGAAGCCATGGCGATACACCGACAGAAAATAAATCCTCTCCCCCAAGAACCCGCAGTTCAGTTCAGCAACATCTTATCAATCATCCCACTTTGTAAAAAAATAATAACTGTGGTACTGGTAGTTATAGAAAGAAAAC
>DQWO01000343.1 GCA_011042595.1 Pseudomonadota bacterium | reverse complement strand
ACTCAGAAAGTTAAGGATTAAAGTTCAACAAATCACTACCATTTCATGGTTCTTCGCAACCCTTCCTCCAAGCAGACTTTTGGCTGCCATCCGATCTCCGCCATTATTGCCTGATTATCACAAACCCAGTCGGTATGATACAGCTCACGTATTTTCCCGGGGGTCAACATCGGATGTTTCCCCGTCAATCGTGATAGAACCTGATTCATATTTGCCGCTAAAGACAACAATGACAAAGGCAGATGAAGTTTTATCAATTTTTTAGCCCGTAATCGAGAAAAAAGGGCAACCACTTCATCCCAGCTGTAACCGTCAGGATGGCCATCATGAAGTTCATATATTGTCTGTGGCCATTCAGATTGTTCCAGGAAGGATTGAATCGCAGCGGCCAGATCATCAACGTATAACATGGAAAAACGTGCCTGACGTTCTCCCACCAACAGGGCAACGCCTTTTTCCATCAGCCGAAAAAGCGGCAACAGCTCACGGTCTCCGGGACCATAAACCGCCGGTGGCCGTAAAGCTATCCAAGGCATCTCACCGGCAACCATCGCCAACTGCCGCTCGCCTTCTTTTTTGCTGGCCGCATATGCTGATAGTTGTGGTTCACGGGCTGCCAGCGATGAAAGAAGAAGGAATGAGGGTTTTTCAGCCATCTCCCGGGTTATGCGAACTAAGGCGGTGACCCCGTCGGCATTAACCCGGTTAAAATGCTCAGCATGCGCTCCACGAACCGCTCCGGCACAATGAATAACAACCCTGGAACCTCTAACCAACTGCCGCAAACTGGAAGAATCTTCCAAGGTTCCTTCAACAATTTCAAGTTTATCAAGAGTAGAAAGCCGTATCCGGGCCTGCGAGGAAGAACGAGCCAATCCTCTCACCCGCCAACCGGCAGCCGTTAACCGTCTGGCTACAGCACTGCCAATAAAACCGCTCACCCCGGTAATCGCAACAACTCCTTTTCTACCTGTCACTAGTGTTCCGTTGACATTCATAGCGATTTATTTGACCAATGACATGAACAGCTAAAAGTTTTTCAGCCAGCAGCCATTTGAAGTAAAATTCCAGAATTAAATCCCAGAGGACAATGATATCTATAGCAGAAAAGAAGGGCAGATGAATAGAATTATTCTCCGCCCCACTGTATATGATGCAAGGTGTTTTTTAGAAAAACGCAAAAAGGAAAAAAGGAATGGCGGATTAAATGGCTTGAGCTGAAATTTCCGGGAACGAGTACAGGGTTTCAGCCAGTGAAGCCTTGCTCCCGGCGTGACGAGCCATAAATCCGGAACGGGCACCTGAACGGGATAATTTTCCGGAAGTCGTCCGGGGAAGGGTATTGCGAGGAACAAGTTCTAGCAGACACTCTATCCCCAGTTCCCTTTTGAGAAGACCATGAAGACGATGAGCAAGATCAGAATATACATCCTTATCCAACTCACGACATTGAACCACCAGTACCGCTTTTTCAGCACCATCATGGCCAGATATGGAAAAGGCTGATGCATCACCGGTTCTGACTTCAGGCTGTTGTTCGGCAATAAATTCAAGATCCTGCGGCCAGATGTTCCTGCCGTTAATAATAATCAAATCTTTCTGGCGCCCAGTCACCACAAGGCTGCCATTTAATAAATAAGCCATATCACCGGTATTAAGCCAGCCATCAGCAGACAGCACCTCCTGAGTTTCATCCTCCTTACCGAAATAGCCCTTCATCACACTGCCGCCGCGGACAAAAAGGGTTCCACAATGTCGCTCGGGCAGAACATTGCCATCATTATCACGAATCTCCACTTCATAGCCCGGCAGGGGATTACCACAAACAACAAAACGGTTCGTTTGCTGCCCATCCTCAGCGGAATTTTTATCTAGCGGCAAAAACTCCCGGTTCTGATCAGTGAAATCATTGCCATCTACTTCATCAACCAGTAAGCCACACCCCAATGGCACAAAGCTTACTGCCAATGAACATTCAGCCATACCATAACAAGGCATAAATGCCTCAGAATCAAAACCGCTCGCTGCCAAAATTTGCGCAAATTGCCGCAAAGGTTCAGGACGTATTATTTCCGCCCCGATACCAGCCACCCGCCAGCAGGCAAGGCTGAATTTATCTGCTTCTGGCAGACGTATTCTCCGAGCACACAACTCGTAACCAAAAGGCGGACCAAAAGATATGGTACTTTGATTCTGGCTTATAAGGCTTAGCCATAAACGGGGCCGCATGGCAAAGTCACGGGTATTCAAATAGTCAACTGACATCTGGGAAGCCATCGGTGCCAGGACCATCCCCACCAAACCCATGTCATGGTAGAACGGCAACCATGACATGCTACGGTCGTTCTCCTGGACTTTAATCCCCAGACTGATGATAGATGACAGGTTGTACATCACCGCTTTCTGGGTAATTACAACTCCCCGGGGATACCTGGTACTGCCGGAAGTATATTGAAGGTAAGCGGTTTCATGAGCTTGAGTAGGATTGAGTTCAATATGACTGGCATCGATTTTGTCCAGATCCGCAATCTGGCCAGCAAAAAGCAAATCCATCCCTGCCGTTGCTTCCAGGAGAAAAGGGAGAAATCCGGCTGGAGACATGGCAATGGATGCCTGGCAATCATGCAGTAAACGATGAAGCTGCTCAACATATGCCTGCCGACCACCCAGAAACATGGTTGCCGGCAAGGGAACCGGAACCAGACCGGCATATTGACAAGCGTAGAATACACACATGAAATCAGGGTGGGTATCAGCAATAACAGCCACCCTACTTCCACGTTCAGCCCCGGCTGCCAAAAGCTTTACTGCCAACTTACGAGCATTTACCCTCAGGTGGGCATATGATAAAACAGTTGCTAATCGACCACGACCATCATAAAAGTTATAACCGGTCTGTCCGGTGGCAGCATAATCCAAAGCTTCAGCTAAACTGAAAAAATCACCATTCCGCAATGGTATGGTATTAGATGTCGGCGTTATTTCCATATCTTCTTAAACTCCGGCAAGTGCAGTCCGCGCGGTTTCGGTACCTGATCAATTAGATAGAAGGTCAATTATCGAAAATAAACACAAAAGTCAATAATAATTCTAATGACATAAACAACACTTAAAAATTATATATCCGTAAAAAGCTTCACAAACCCAAGAAGATACGCAAAAAGCATACCACTAGTACTTCTGAAGCATATTTTTTGATGCATATATTTTCGAGTACCAGATGTTACTCAGAGCAAACAATTTTCTGCATTATTTACAACAAAAGATGACATGAAATGCTGTCCATGAAAATAGCAGAAATCAGGATAAATTATATACATGCATTTTAAACTAATCTAATATTTTCTAACTACCTAGCATATGAAAAAGCTATATTCAAGAAAATAGTTCAATATTACAATATGTTAATATTGTTTTAACATTGTTTTAATAAATCAGATATTATCAAATGAACACAATAATTTTACAAATCCCGCAAATAGCTCTTTTGCCGTTTCCTGACGGTTGAAAACTTTTATCTGTAAATGAGACCACTAAATAATAATGAAATAACTATTTTACCAAAATAGCCACATTATCGCTGGGGAAATCGCCAGCTAAAACACCAGTGAGACTAACGAAATTCAACCTTGCACTGATATTCATATTGACAGATAAAGGTCATTATTGTAACCCTGAACCGGCAATGCAACAAAAACCCGTTATGTCAACTTACTGACATAAATTTAATAAAGAGGTATACTACTATATGCTACACAACTATGATATGCCACTAGCCATTAAACCGGTAACCGGCTGCTACCTTCAGCGACGGTTTATTAAAGCACCATGGAATATTTATCAGGATGACCCCGCCTGGGTCCCACCGTTAATCATGGACATGAACCACCAGCTTGATCCCCGAAACCCCTATTTTTCCCATGCCCGGGTTCAATCATGGATAGCCTATCGAGGCACAAAGGCTGTTGGCAGGATAAGTGCCCAGATAGACCGCCTTCACCTGGAACACCACCATGAGCAGTGTGGTTTTTTCGGCATGCTGGAGGCGGAAGATCAGCAGGAAACATTTGCCGCATTACTCAACACTGCTCAGACATGGCTGCAGGAACGGGGCATGAAGTCTATTATGGGACCCTT
>DQWO01000267.1 GCA_011042595.1 Pseudomonadota bacterium | reverse complement strand
GCCGGAACAGCCTTTAAATAATTTTTTTCGGCTGTTTTTTCATAACTCAGAAAGTTGAGTTGTAATTAAGCAATACCTGTACCATGAAAGCCCCCCAATTGCGTAATTGTTAATATCTCTTTAAATATCAGGTAGTTATAAAGAGCATGATGATTTATCCAAATGGTTTGAAAAATGGGCTTGAGAAGAAACCGTACTTCAAGAAATACATAAAGAGAGATATATTACAAAAGAGTAACAGGGGAGAAATTTTTTGCGGATAATTTGACAATTTGTTATGTTTTGGTTAAAGTTGACATCGACAGTAAGGAATAATGAATCAGTTGGGTTTCTCTGTTTTATAGTTTCACTGGACGCCAATTTAAGCTGAAATATAACAGGAGGTATTGAATATGAGTATTAAAACAACCCTGGTTTCTATATTGGTTATTTTTATCCTTTCAGTAACCGCGGCGGTTTCTGCCACTGATTCTCCGCTGATTATAGACCACCATTGTACTGATATTAACAAAATTTCCTCTGAATGGATCAACCAGGCAAAAACAGACTTTCACATAGCCTACGGGCATACTTCCCACGGCAGCCAGCTGGTAAGCGGTATGAACGTACTGGCGGGACAAAACAGCCTTTATTCCTTCAGCCGAAACGGTGAAAACGGCTCGCTGGCATTCCATGACCGGGCATTTTCATCTTCTCGTCACGACTTGGGACATGACGGCAATACCACCTGGGCCCAGCAGACCAGGGACTACCTGAATAAACCTGAAAATGCGGCTACCAACATGGTGATCTGGTCATGGTGCGGCGGGGTATCGGACAATACGGAAGGTGGGATCAATACTTATCTGCAGACCATGGAACAACTCGAACAGGAGTATCCCAAAGTAATCTTCGTTTACATGACCGGACACTTGGATGGTACGGGTGAGAACGGTAATCTTAACATCAGAAACAACCAGATCCGGGCTTTCTGTCGACAACATAACAAGGTTCTTTTTGACTTTGCCGACCTTGAAAGTTATGATCCCGACGGCAACTACTTTCTGGACCGAAATGCTGATGACGGCTGTGATTATGATCAAGGCAACTGGGCGGATGAGTGGTGCAATATCCATCCCGGTGAGTGTTCTTCCGTAGGCTGTGCCCATTCTAAATCCCTGAACTGTGATCGCAAGGGCCGGGCCGTCTGGTGGATGCTGGCCAGGCTGGCCGGCTGGCTGCCCGCTACCCGGCTGAGTTACGATATTCAGGGCCAGCAGGTAACCCTGGCCTGGAATATTGTCGATGGTGCCGCGGGTTATTATCTGCTGTATGTTCCCTACCCCTATCAAGGAGAAGCAATAGGAATCTTTGATATGGGGGCATTAACCTCCATTTCAGCCTTGGTGCCACACGGTTTTGCCTACTACTTTGCTATCTCTGCCTACAACCAGGAGGACATAATAGGTAACTATTCTAATGTCTCTAATGTCGTCCTTATAGATGTTCAGTGATTTTCTTTATGATGCGGAGTCAAGAAGATTACACTGGCGTTTCATCACGAATTATGGTTGCAGACTTCCTGATTTTTTACAAGCCATCAGTTATAAGATAATCGAGTTTCCTCATCTGCCAATGTTGGCTGAATAATTTCCTGCCACTTGGGATCACTCCAGGTTCCCAATTGATCGTGCATATTGAGGTACTTTTGCGGTATCGGATGAGTGCCATAAACGACTTCAAGGCCATATTTTGTTTTGATGAAATCACAAAAATAAGTAATGTGAGGGCATGGAGGATAGCCCACAACCAGCCCGGTGGCAAGATGTATAATCTTTGCCCCGTTTTGCTTCATTTCGTCCACCGCATATTCAATATTGCCACCGGGACAGCCATCGCAACTGGTATAGCCGACAAGCTCAACTTCCTTATTCCGGTAGCGATTGAATGCTCCCTCCCTGTCCCGTAACGATCTGAAGCATTTTCCGCCTGCACACCTGCGGTACCGGTCACAGATGATTATCCCGATTTTTGTTTTTTCTTCCATCTTGCTCCTCCTATGCTGTGTTAAATGGATTGTTCCGCTCAGCTTTCTGCCAAGCCAAGCTCATCCAGCTTTGCGGACGTTGGAATGCCATTTCGGTCCCAGCCCCTCAGGGCATAATAGTGGTCCAGCATGGCGTCAAGATTTTTCTGAGGGCAGTACCTGCCTTTGGCCGGGCCATCCGGAATCGGTTCATGCATGACCCGGTAGGGGAGGGTGTCATTTTTCCGGCTCCGGCCGCGTTTTATATTGATTAAACGTTCAAGATTGTAGATTCGTTCCCCGGTTTTCTGCAGCTCTTCAACCGTGAGGTTCCACCCGGTTACCAGATTGACAATGGTTGTCCACTGGTTATTGATTAAGGGGCCAAGCCCTTTTTCGCTGGTGAAGCGGCACATGATCAGCGAATCGGCCACGGCGCAGGATGCCTGGCTTTTGATCATGTATGCCGGCTGAGGGTCGAAGCCAGGATCTGGATCAGCAGGAACAGTATAATTTGGTCTGCCATCCTGGTGGCTGCCGCCCCTGGTGGAGGTGGCATAGGCCAGCGACATTTCTCTCAGGCCCCGGGCGGAATGGGCCGCGCACTCAAGCCCTTGGCTGGTGTACAGGTACCTGTATGATTCCCGGCCAAATTTTTCAGCCAGCCGTTGTGAACCTAAGGCCAGATATTTGCCAATTCCCTCTTTCATTGCTGTTTTCCGGATCAGGTTGACCATGTTTTTGCCGTCTTCAAAATCCACCCGTCCACCAATGTCTGCGGCCGAGATGATGCCTCTTTCCATGCATTCCGCCACAAATGACAGGGTGACACCCATGGAAATGGTATCAATTCCCATCAGGTCGCACAGGTGATTGCCGTTGAAGATGGAAGGGAGATCATCGTTGTCCATCATGGTGCCCAGGGCATAGAGGGTTTCGTATTCGGGCATCTTGACGTCTTGCCCCGCATAATCTCCTGACGGCACCCGGACATTTTTCCCGCAGGCGACCGGGCAGCCAAAACAGGCAGTGTTTTTAACCGTGTAGTTCTCCTGTATCGTTTTGCCGCTGATTTTTTCGGCAGGCTCGAAAAACTCCCGGGTATTGTTGCGGCTGCAGAGGATGCCCCTTCCATTAACCATGGTTAGGATGGTAGGAGTTCCCTGAGTGGTAAGCATGGCGGTGTTCTTTTTCATCACCGCTGCCTGCTTTTTTAGCAAGCTCTTGAGTCCTTCAGGGTTGGCGATCTCAGTTTTGTGGTTGCCCCTGACGACAATGGCTTTCAGATTTTTTGATCCCATGACCGTGCCCATGCCGGCCCTTCCCGCGGTCCCGAATCTGCCACCCCCGAAGATAATCCCGGCAAACAGGACGCCGTTTTCGGCTGCCGGACCGATGGCGGCGCAGACCGAACCTTTCCCTTCTTTTTGTTCCAATTCCTCTATGGTTTCTTCGGTATTTTTACCCCAAAACTCCGTGCCGTCTTTCAGCTCTGCACCCTCTTCGGTAACCAGCAGATAGACCGGTTTTGATGATTGTCCGGTGATATAAATGGCATCGAAACCGGTTCTTTTCTGGGCAACGGCAAAATTACCGCCATAATTGGAATCAGCAAAAAGATTAGTGTAGGGCGAAATTGTTGCCACGTGTCCCCGGCTGCTGCCCCAGACAGGAGTGTCCGTCAGCGGTCCGGTGGTGAAAACCAGGGCATTGCGGGGATCATCGGGACTGATGTCGGCAGGAACCGTGTCATATATCAGCTTTGCCGCCAGCCCATTTCCCCCCAGAAATTTTTTGGCAAAATTTTCATCATACGATTCTTTCCTTACTTCACCTGTGCTTAAATCTATCTTGATGTTGCTGCCATGATGCCCGTACATTATTTTTTTCCTTTTATTTTTTTCTGCGAAACAGTTTTCTTTTAAACTGTCCTTAATGGCTTTGATTTTTCATAGTGCCTTGGAGTCTTGGTGGCATGATCATTTTTGCTTTATTCCGGCAGTTCTTCCAGCTCATTCCATCTCTGGTAGGCTTCTTCCACCTCAATTTCGATTGTCTGTAAGCGTTCTTTCAAACCACTGATCAGTGAGCCGTTACCAGCTTTATAAATTTTCGGGTCGGACATTTGTTGGTGGATCT
>DQWO01000021.1 GCA_011042595.1 Pseudomonadota bacterium | reverse complement strand
GTATTGCGATGAAACTGGGGAAACCATTGGTTGCCATCAGCCGGCATTGGCATTTTATTCCGGAAGTACATTGCTATGTGAACCCTGATGAGGCATTCAGCGCCCTGTTAAAGCAATTGGGAAAAAGGCCTGGAACCGATGAGAAATAATTTGCATAATTTTACTGATAGTGAAATTTTGCAACGATATTTTCAAGATGTACGTTCGATACCTTTGCTTTCGCAAGCGGAGGAACAGGAACTTGCAAAGCTGGTTCAGGCGGGTGATGAAGAAGCCAAACGAAAGATGATTGAGGCGAACCTGCGACTGGTGATTTACCTGGTTAAAAAATATATTAACCGGGGTTTGCCGGTGCCGGACCTGGTGGAAGAGGGTAATCTTGGTTTGATCAAAGCCGTTGAGCGGTATGACCCGGCCCGAAACTGCCGATTTTCAACCTATGCGGTTTGGTGGATCAGGCAATATATGCGGAGGGCTATAGTCAACCAGAGTAAAGTGGTCCGCCTGCCCATTCATGTGATGGAGGAATTGAATCTTTACGTCAAGGGGTGTCGTGATTTTATCAAAAAATATAATCGTGAACCAACCCTGGAAGAAATTTCTGTTTACCTTGACCACGAATTTTCAACCATCAATTCGTTTCTTGGTTCATTTAGCCAGTTGGTTCAATTAGCTCCCGGTGGCAGAACAGATGAAAATGAAGGTGCATCAATTTCGTTAGAACAGCTGGCCGACACCAACGCCGTTAATCCTCTGGAACATCTGCATCGGATTCTCAGGCTTAAAACTATACTGCTCTGGCTGAATGAACTGACTCCCAAAGAAAAATATATTATTATCCATCGATTTGGCCTTTATAACAATGATCCACAGACACTGGAAGAAATTGGCCAAACCCTTGAGTTGACCCGGGAACGTATTCGTCAGGTCGAGGCTAAAGCACTTGTAAAATTGCGGCGAATTATTGATAAACATAAGATCACCCTGGATGATATGCTTTGAAAAAGAGGTTGAATGAGTATCTTAGAAACAATACATAATCCTGATGATTTGCGTCACCTGGCGGTTGAACAACTGCCGGAACTGGCTACTGAGCTGAGGGATGTGATTATTAATACGGTCGCTAAGAATGGTGGCCATCTGGCCTCATCACTTGGGGTAGTGGAATTGACATTAGCGCTGCATTATGTGTTTCAGACCCCCGAAGATCTATTAGTCTGGGATGTTGGTCATCAGGCATATGCTCATAAGTTGCTTACCGGTCGTTGTGACCGGTTTTCCAGCCTTCGGCAGATGGATGGCCTGAGTGGGTTTCCTAAACCAAAAGAAAGTTCCTATGATACTTTTGGCGTTGGTCACAGCAGTACATCTATATCCGCCGCTCTGGGAATGACTCTGGCCCGGGAATTACAGGATAAACCCGGACGGGCCATTGCTGTCATTGGCGATGGTTCGTTGACTGCGGGAATGGCTTTTGAAGCTCTGAATCAGGCCGGTAGTCTTGATCGTGATCTGATTGTAATTCTCAATGATAATGAAATGTCCATATCCAATAATGTTGGCGCCTTGTCCGGTTATCTCAACCGCCTGATGACCGGTGAAGTGGTTAATCGTTTTCGACATGATGTGAAATCCGTCCTGACCAATATTCCCAGGGTGGGTGACCCTATTTTCAAGATGGTGAAGCGGGCTGAAGGAACTTTTAAAGGGTTTGTGGTACCTCTGGGGACCTTGTTTGAGGATCTCGGTTTTCAATATGTCGGCCCACTGCCCGGCCATAAAATTGATGCTCTGGTAGAAACGTTCCAAAACCTGAAAAAACTTCATGGTCCAATTCTGGTTCATGTGATTACCAAAAAAGGTAAGGGCTATGAGCCGGCTGAAAAGAATCCGACTGCGTTTCATGGAATCGGTCCTTTTGATATTGCCACCGGGGCCGTGACAAAAAAGAAAAACGTCCCCATGTCCTATACCACTGTTTTTGGTCAAACCCTGACCAAACTTGCCGGTGATGATGAAAGACTTGTGGGTATAACTGCGGCCATGCCTGCCGGTACCGGCATGGAAACCATGGCCCGTGATTTTCCTGAACGGGTTTTTGATGTCGGGATTGCGGAACAGCATGGAGTTACTCTGGCTGCCGGAATGGCAACCCAGGGTTTGCGGCCATTCGTGGCCATTTATTCAACCTTCATGCAACGGGCCTATGATCAGGTCATTCATGATATTGCCCTGCAAAATCTGCCGGTTACTCTGTGCCTTGATCGCGGTGGTCTGGTAGGTGAGGATGGCCCCACCCATCATGGTGCTTTTGATCTTTCCTATCTGAACCTGGTGCCGAATCTTACTATTATGGCCCCTAAAGATGAAAATGAATTACAGCACCTGCTCAAAACAGCATTGCATCATAATGCCCCGGTGGCTATTCGTTATCCGCGCGGCAGCGGAGTGGGGGTTGAAATGGATCAGGTGTTGGAATGCCTGCCTATCGGTTCCTGGGAAATATTGCAGGAGGGCAATGCCGGCGTCGTCCTGGCCGTAGGTTCCTGCGTCTATCCTGCCTGGGAGGCGATTAAAGAATTGGCTCAAGAACACCCAGATCGTCCCGTTGCCCTGATTAACTGTCGTTATATAAAACCCATGGACGAAAAAATGCTGCTGGAGTGTCTAAAAAATCAGCCATTTATCATGACCATTGAAGAAAATTCCATCATCGGTGGCTTCGGTAGCGCGGTAGCCGGATTCCAGGCCAATAACAGTTTGACCGGTACCAGGTTATCCATTCATGGACTGCCCGACCATTTTATTGAGCAGGGCAGCCTGCCGCAATTACGGCAAAAATATGGCCTTGATTCAAGTGGAATCAAGGCCAGAATTCAGAATTTGATGGCTGCCTTGAAGACTTAGAGCCTTACAATAGTGCATTAATCGTGAAATATTGGGATATATTGAAACGATATTATCCAATATTCTCAGTTTCAGTATAATAACAAGTTCGATCAGAAAGAAAAATATGACGAGTGTTGACTGGATAGGATTTACCATTGCTTCGGTAGCTGTTGTTCTTGCGCCTGGTCCCGGCTCTGTGTTTGTGGCGAAGACTGCCGGATCCAGGGGAGCCATAGCAGGACGCGGGGCTATGTTGGGTATTATGCTCGGCGATACATGTTTGATCGTGCTTTCCTTGCTTGGCGTGTCTGCACTCTTCAACGCTCACCCTTCACTCTTTCACGCAGTTCGCCTGACTGGTGCCGGCTATCTGATTTTTCTCGGTTTGCAGTCAATCTTTGCCAAGCAGAAAGAGCAGCCAGCGGTTCCTCAGGATTCTGATCTGTCTTTGCGGCGAGCTCTCACGATTACGCTGCTCAATCCCAAAGCCATATTTTTCTTTATGGCGTTTTTTCCGGTATTTATTCGATCAGCGCAAGGTGGACTCCTTGTTCCATATGTCAGCATGACCTTTGTTTTCATGGCGATTAGCTTCACATATCTCTGTATTCTTAGCCACGTCTCATCCAGAGTTGGCTTGGCATTTCAAGAAAGTCGCATGATTCAGTCAATAGCAAGGAAGGTTTGCGGATGCCTGTTTATCGGTTTTGGGATAAAAGTGGCAGTAGCATCAAGATGATCGAACAAGGCAAATGCAGTGGACGCGGAATACCGCACTGCTGATTTACAACGTTCGGCGGTGGATATCTTTGTTTCTATGGCAAAACAATCGAGTCTGACCCCATTGCTGACCCTAGAAAAAGGTGCATTCTATTGTGGTTGCACAAAAAATATGAACACCAATAAGGGGGCACTATGAAACCGAGGAAGATTAAAGACAATATTTACTGGATGGGCTTTGTTGATTGGGACAGTCGGCTTTTTGATTCGCTTATTCCTCTGCCGGACGGAACCAGTTACAACGCCTATTTAATTGAGGGGAGTGAGAAAACCGTATTGATTGATGCGGTTGAAGAGGAACTCTTTTATGAATTGGAGGCCCAGCTTGAGAATGTTGCTAAACTTGATTATGTGATTGCTCTGCATGCGGAACAGGATCATTCTGGTTGTATTCCCCAAATTCTCGCCCGCTATCCGGAGGCGAAATTAATTGCCAGCCCCAAGGCCAAAGGGATTCTTATGGATCTGCTCCAAAT
>DQWO01000234.1 GCA_011042595.1 Pseudomonadota bacterium | reverse complement strand
CGATGAAGGATGATGAGGAACAATAAAACTGTGCAAATGTTTCAGCAAGATCTTTAGAGGAGGTATGATAATGAAAGAAGCCATGTTTTATCAACCCGGAGAGAAAAATGATGTTTTCTGCGGTTTATGCAACCACCGCTGCCATATCAAGGAGGGTAAGCGGGGCATCTGCGGGGTACGGGAAAACCAGGGTGGAAAGCTGTACAGTCTGGTCTATGGTCGGCTGATAGCCGAAAACATTGATCCCATTGAAAAAAAGCCACTTTTCAACTTTCTGCCCGGCAGCAGATCCTTCTCCATCGCCACCGTCGGCTGCAATTTCCAGTGTCTCCACTGCCAGAACGCCGACATTTCCCAATATCCCCATCTACACGGCGGCGATATAGCCGGCGATGAACGGCGGGCGGAATCGGTGGTTGATTACGCAGTGCGGGAAAATTGTGCCAGTATCAGTTATACGTACGTGGAGCCGACAATTTTCTATGAATTTGCTTATGACTGCTCGGTATTGGCCCATGAACGGCAGCTGAAAAATATTTTTGTCAGCAATGGTTTCATGACCCCTGAGGTTACCCGGCACCTGTCAGGAGTTCTGGACGGCATTAATATTGATATCAAGGGATTTACCGATGATTTTTATAAAAAAGTCTGCAAAGCCCGGCTCCAGCCGGTGCTGGATAATGTCAAGCTTATGCATGAACTGGGGGTGTGGGTTGAAGTAACCACCCTGATTATCCCGGGGCTCAATGATTCACCAGCGGAATTGCGTGATATTGCCAGATTTATCAAAGGTGTTTCACCGGCCATCCCCTGGCACGTAACCGCTTTTTATCCAACTTACAAAATGCAGGATCGCCCGCCGACACCGGCATCAATCCTGCGCCAGGCCAGGGAAATAGGCCTTGAAGAAGGGCTGCGCTTTGTTTACGAAGGCAACATCCCCGGGGAGGGAGGCGAAAGCACCTACTGCCCGGCCTGTGGAGAGGAATTGATCAATCGCTATGGCTTCAGCATCCGGCGCAACAACCTGGTTGATGGACGCTGCGGTAAATGCGGTGAAGAGATTGAAGGAGTGTGGAGCTAATGAAAACACATGGCATGGAAATCACCATCGTCTTTGACAACTATCCCTACAATCCCGAGCTCACATCCCTCTGGGGATTTTCGGCCTTTTTGCAGCTGCCCAAGCAGACAATACTTTTTGATACCGGCAGCAATGGACCTGTACTTTTAAGAAATATACAAACTTTAGACTTGAACGTCAAAGATATTGATACCCTTTTTCTCTCTCATCCACATTGGGATCATGTAGGCGGGGTTGACGCTGTCATAGAACAAAACCAAAACCTGCATATTTTTGCACCTGACTCACTCTCAAAACATTTGATAAGTGATTTAAGAAATCAAGTTCAGGATCTCACTGTTATCGATTATCAGGCAACCAAACTTTTTGACCATATATACTCAACCGGGGTCATGGACGAAGATCGTATAGGTGAACAATCAATGATCATCGATACAAAAGCAGGTCTGGTGGTCATAACCGGCTGTGCACATCCCGGCATTGTCAATATAGCAAAAAAAGCCAGGCAGATGTTAGATAAAGAAATCTTTCTTTTAATGGGAGGATTTCACCTGCTGAATGAGAATCCTGCCGCCATACAACAAGTAATAGAAGCTTTACAGAACGTAGCGGTCGAGTATGTGTGTCCGACTCACTGCAGCGGTGACCTGGCTAAGGAAATGTTTAAAGAAAGTTTTAAGGAAAAATATATCGCGGGGGGAGTTGGGAAGAAAATGAGCCTGGCAGATGATATTTCCAACACATTCTGAAAGAAAAAATGATGGAAAACAGCGCCGTCGTGCAAAAAATCATGACTGATTTCGCTGAGCGGACCGGCCTGGCAACAGGTAGCCACAAACCTAAGCGATATCTATGGACCGATGCTTTTGCGGTTTGCAACTTTCTGGAACTTTTCCATCAAACAGGCAAGCAACAATACCGGCAAGAGGCTTTAAACCTCGTTGAGCAGGTACATCATGTTCTCGGACGACACCGTGAAGATGATCCCCGCAACGGCTGGATCAGCGGCCTTGATGAAAAGGAAGGAGAGCTGCACCCCACTATCGGGGGGCTAAGAATAGGCAAAAGATTAAATGAACGAAAACCTGATGACCCTCATAATGAACGCCTGGAATGGGAACAGGACGGTCAATATTTTCACTACCTGACAAAATGGATGCATGCACTCAACCGCGTCACCCAGGTAACCGGTAATTCGAAATACAACCGCTGGGCAATGGAACTGGCCAAAACGGCACATGCCAAGTTTACCTATACAACATCCATTCATCAACAAAAACTAATGTACTGGAAAATGAGCATAGACCTCTCCCGCCCACTGGTCACTTCCATGGGGCAACATGATGCCCTCGATGCCCTGATTACCTATTATCAACTCGAAGCAACCGCTGTCAACAATCCGGAAAAATCAACACAGCCCGACCTCTGGCTGGAAATAGCCGATGCCGAGACCATGTGCAGTAATGTAAGCCTGGCCACCGATGATCCATTGGGCATCGGCGGCCTTTTGAGTGATGCATGCACGCTGACTCAATTAATCATCAAGAGCAATCTGTCTCTCCATGACCTGCTCTCTGAGATTTTATCGGCGGCCAAAAATGGTTTGGAATCGTTCGCGCTTACAGATACCCTGCGCTATCCGCCTGATTATCGTCTCGCATTTCGGGAATTGGGACTCTCCATTAGTTTACAGGCAGTTGAAAAAATCCTGTTGATGATACATCAGCATCCGGAGAATTTCAGCAGGCTGGAATCGCTGCCTTCACAGCTCGCAAGCTTTAGACAATATCTACATATAAAAGAGATAATCGAAAATTTCTGGCTGGTACCGGAAAATCAAAAGAGCCCTACCTGGAGGGAACATCTTGATATCAACAGCGTTATGTTAGCCACGAGTCTGGCGCCGGATGGTTATCTGATACTTCATTAAATTGATGGTTTCCTATCCCCTTCAGGTTTTCTGATTTTTTGGCCATTGTACATTACCCCCTGTCCATAAAATCTGCACCGCGACAGGCTTCTCCTTCAATAAAAACTCGCTTTACCAGCGGATAAGCCTGTTTGATCTGATAATCCAGTTTTTGCACCGTTCGCTCCACCTGGTCGGCTGACAATCTGTTCTTAAAATCGACGCTCAGATTAACCAGGATAAACTCCGGCCCCATGTGCATGGTCAATACTTCGTTGACATGTTCAATCTCGGGATAGCCGGCCGCAATCCGACGAATGCCCCGCACCACTTCCGGCTGGGCGCTTTCTCCCACCAGCAGCCCCTTAATCTCATAAGCCAGCCAGATGGCGGTACCGGCAAGAAGCAGTCCGATGACAATGGAGGCCGCCCCGTCATACCAGGTCTTGCCGGTCAACTGCCCCAGGAGGATTCCCAAAAAAGCCACCAGCAGTCCCAGCAAGGCGGCTGAATCTTCAAACAATACCACAAAAACCGAAGGATTTTTGGCCCGGTGGACCATCTCGAGGTAGCTGCGCCGACCTTTCTGGTGGGAAAACTCCTTGAAAGCAACAAACCAAGTTGCCCCTTCAAAAACCATCGCCAGCACCAGAACTATATAGTTAGCAAATGCATGTTCCAGCGGCCGGGGGTGATACAGGTGATGGATCCCTTCATACAGGGAAGCACCGGCACCAACGGCAAAGATGAAAATAGCCACCACAAAGCTCCAGAAGTAGATTTCCTTGCCGTAGCCGAAGGGAAAAAACTCATCTGCCGGTTTTTTAGCCCGATGAATACCATAGAGGAGTAATAACTCATTACTCGTATCAACGGTAGAATGAATTCCTTCGGAAAGCATGGCTGAACTGCCGGTTACCCCAGCAGCAATAAACTTGGTTATGGCAATCAAGGCGTTGCCAACCAGCGCCGCATAGATAACTTTTTTGGAAGAAGATTCCATTGATCTCCTTATTGTTCGCATAAAACAAAAGGCTGAAATCCACAAAGATTTCAGCCTTTCCTTATAATGAAAACCTCATACAAAAACTACTTGTTGGATAATTTCCGCAACAGTTTGATAGTCCCTGGATTCAACTGCCCATTTTCAGGCAAACCATAGTCT
>DQWO01000091.1 GCA_011042595.1 Pseudomonadota bacterium | reverse complement strand
GGGCTTCGTTCATCATGTTGAACATGATGGCCATTCCGGCACGCTCTTCACCAAGAAGTTCGCCAATACAATTTTCTTCCTCGCCAAAATTCAGGGTGCAGGTTGCTGACCCTTTAATCCCCATTTTATGTTCAATATTGCCGGTGAGCACATCATTGGGATCACCCAGAGATCCATCGTCATTCACCTTTATTTTAGGAACGATAAATAACGATATGCCATCCGTTCCAGGAGGATCCCCTTCAATCCGGGCCAGGACCGCATGGATATTATTCTCGGTCAAATCATGATCACCACTGGAAATAAAACATTTAGTCCCGGTGATTTGATAGCTTCCATCCGGCAATAGTTTCGCCCGGGTTTTCAAAGCTCCCACATCACTACCGGCACCAGGCTCGGTCAGACACATGGTCCCCCCCCATTGGCCAGTATACATTTTATCCATATATTTTCGCTGCTGGGCTTCGGTACCGTATTTTTCAATCAGGCCACCGGCGCCACAGGTCAGACCAGGATACATGACAAAGGGAAAATTGGCAGCATTAAACAACTCGGCACAGGCATAAAACACAGATAAAGGCATTCCCTGACCACCAGCTTCCGGCGACCGGTAGGCAACATTCCATCCAGCTTCACAAAATTTTTTATACGGTTCATGAAAACAAGGGGGGGCTTTCACCTGCCCATCTTCAAAAGTACATCCCTGCTGATCGCCTAGGCTATAGGTAGGCAGGATTTCATTTACCGCCATTTTTTCCGCTTCCCCAAGCAGCATATTGACATCCTCAACCGTATAGTCCTGATATTTTCCCTTCGCAAACAGCTTATCAACCCCAAGCTGTTCAAAAAGAACAAACTTCTGGTCTCTGATATTAACCAGTCCATTACTCATCTCTATTTCCTCCTTCGAAATTTATGGGTGATTGTTCATTCATTATATAAATAAAAAGATTCTAAAATAAGCAGACTGACTGCTGCTAATATTTGCTAAAATTATCAGGATTGATAAACCGTTAAGCCGCTTTTAAGAATTGTCAGGACATCGTCGACATTTTTACTGAGGGAATATTTTTTAGAACTGAATACCCAGCAACTGACAATTTCATCCATGCTACCGAAGATTACTTCCCGAGCCACCTTCGTCCTAATCTGAGGATTAAAAATGCCCTGTTCTTTTCCTTCATCGATCAGCGTTTCTATCAGTTGATAATACTGTTTGAGCGGTTCGGCAATACCTAAACGAATAGAAGCATCAGATTGACGAAGTTGAATCTGTATAAAGTTGGCCAGGGATGGATTTTTTTCCAGGTGATTGAAATGAAAATTGACCAGAACTGACAACTTTTCAAGAGCACTCGTATGGAGCTGTAATAAAGCCTTCAACTGGGTCATAAACTCATTCATTTTTTCCCGATAAACGGAAACCAGCACATCTTCCTTATTAGCAAAATACAGGTATATGGTTCCATCAGCAATCCCTGCCTGACGGGCAATTTTAGCCACCTGGCAATTATGATAACCATATTCAGCAAAGGCTTCCAATGCTGCATCAATAATGGCCATATATTTTTCCCGTTTTCGGGGCTCAGCAGGAACTTTACTACTCATACAAGGCATCCAGTTGCTGTTGATATTTAGCCGTCACAATTTTTCGCCGCAACTTCAAGGTAGGGGTTATTTCTTCCTTATCCATGGAAAAATCACTGTCCAAAAGAATAAATTTCTTCACTTGTTCATAACCAGGTATCTCATTTTCCTCTTGCACTTTTTCAAACCGTTGTTCAAAAAATCTGATAATCTCAGGATCTTCGAGCAAACCCCTGATATCGGTATACAGGACATCGTGGTCCAGGGCATACTCTTCAAGTCTTTCATAATCCGGCACCAGCAAAGCCGACACAAACCGCTGTTTATCACCATAGAGCATAACTTCACTGATATATTCATCCATTTTCAGTAAATTTTCCAGGTGCTGTGGAGCGATATTTTTGCCGCCCGCGGTAACAATCAGGTCCTTTTTCCGATCGGTAATACTCAGGTATCCTTCATCATCCAGGTTGCCTATATCACCGGTGCAAAACCAGCCATCCACAAAGGCGTCCCTGGTTGCTTCAGGATTTTTATAATAGCCTGGGGTTATATTAGGTCCTTTGGCCAGAATTTCCCCATCATCGGCAATTTTCACCTGAACATCAGGGATCAGCTTGCCAACGGTACCAAACTTGAGCTCTTCCGGCGTATTCACCGCCAGAACCGGTGAGGTTTCAGTCAAGCCATATCCTTCAAGAATAAAATAACCGGTAGCGTAAAAAAACTCAGCTATCTTCTTAGGCAAAGGCGCCCCACCGGAAACAAAAAACCTCAAACGGCCACCTAATTTTTCCCCCATCTTACTGAACACCAGTTTTTTGGCCAATCCATACTGCCAAGCCAAAAAAACGGAAGGTTCTTTTTTTTCTTCCTTACAGACGGCAATTTTATCCGCAACCCCGAAGGCCCAGAACATCAGGCGTCTTTTCAGCCCGGAGCTATGCAACGCTGCATCATAGATTTTAGCATATATCTTTTCAAAGAGCCGGGGAACACTGACCATGACAGTCGGACCCACCTCCTCCATATTCAACGGCACCGTATCAATGGCTTCGGCATAGGCAATGGTTGCTCCGACATAAATCATCAGGTAGTAGCCAGCCATCCTTTCCAGAACATGGCTTAAAGGCAGATGTGAAAGGGCAATGTCATCATGGTTGACCACTATCCTGGAGGCAGAACCCTGGCAGTTACGGTAAAAATTTTCATGTGTAAGCATGACACCTTTGGGATCACCAGTTGTCCCGGAAGTATAGATAATGGTCGCCAGATCATCAGCTTTTATTTGAGCCTTTAACTCATCAAGCTTGCCCGGGTTCTGTTGTAACCACGATTTACCTTCCGCTTCCAGAAATGACAGGGTAATAACGCTCTCATCCGCCAGCAAGGCATCATCAACACCATGATCGATCACGACAATGGTTTTCAGCCGGGAACAGGATTTTTTCACTTCCAGGACTTTGCGCAGTTGCTCTTCAGTGGAAACAAAAATAACAGCTGATTCAGAATCATTGACAATATAGACAACCTGGGATGGTCTATTGGTGGGATAAACAGGAACATCCGCACCACCAGTATTGAGAATAGCAAGATCGATAAAAGCCCATTCAGGGCGATTTTCCGACAGCAGGGCCACCTTATCCCCCGGCTGTAAACCGCGAGACAATAGACCGGCAGCAATATGGCGAACTTCTTCAGCCCATTCATTCCAGCTTATATCAGCATACGCCCCACCCCGTTTGACCATCATCGCCCGATCATTGCCGTAGCGATCAACCTGGTCGAAAAACATCTGAACAAGATTCATTTTCTAATCTCTTTCAATAAATGAATGAACACTCATTTTTTTCTAGCGATAAATCATTTTTATTTGCTTGTCAAGAAAAAAATCAACAAGGGAGAAACTCGGCTCAATACAATGAGTTAAAAAAACAATATAAAAAAAGGATAGACAAAAAGACAGGACAGTTAAATAGTATTCATCCGGAAACATTCATTTCCTGATGAACGCTTTCAGCGATCAGCTGTCAGCTGTCAGTAAAAACATTGGGAAAATAGATGGTTAAGCTGACTGCAGAAAGATGTAAGCTGATTGCCCATCAGGAAGCACTGGCTTCCGGATGGAAACTAAATAGAAGAAAAATATTCACAGGCTTTTGGTGTTGCTACCCGTCCCCGGGGGGTACGCGCCAGAAAACCAAGCTGCAGGAGGTAAGGTTCACAAACATCTTCAAGGGTATCAGCTTCTTCCTGAAGCACAGCTGACAGCGTTTCAATTCCCACTGGACCACCATTGAATTTGCAAATTATAGCCAGCATATATTGACGATCAAGGGGGTCAAACCCATAGGTGTCAATTTCCATCTGTTCCAAAGCATGGCGAGATACTTCTGGCGTAATCATCCTCTGCCCATGAATCTGGGCAAAATCCCTGATCCGTTTCAGCAAGCGATTAGCCACCCGGGGTGTACCCCGGGAACAACTGGCTATCTCTGCTGCCCCCTGATCATTGATATCAAGGTTCAGGATACCAGCTGATCTTTTTATAATCTGGCTCAGGTCATCGAGGT
>DQWO01000198.1 GCA_011042595.1 Pseudomonadota bacterium | reverse complement strand
TGATTCGTTCGGCGGCCAAAACCGCTATGAGCCAAGCCCGAACATCCTGTAATGTTCCCGGCAATGCGAGTCAGAAAGTTGAGTTATAAAATTTCTTCAGATATTTTAAGGATATAAGATGAAAGTTGCCATTGTTGGTGCTGGTGGTCTGGGGTCTACCTTTGGTGCTCTTTTGACGGCCTCCGGTGTCGATGTCACGATGATTGAGATTGATCGCCGTCGGGTGGAAAAGATAGCTGCCGAGGGTCTTCATATGATTATGCCCGATGGCACTAAAAAGCATTTTAAGCTGAAAATTACCGATGATATCACTACCGTTGGTGAGCTGGATTTGATTCAAATTTCGGTCAAAGGCTATCATACGGAGTCAGCCGCAAAAAGCATTGTCCCTCTGGTGGGGCCTGAAACTTATGTTTTATCAGTACAGAACGGTTTGGGGAATTTGCGCCGCATTGCTGAGCATGTTCCCCCCGCACAGGTTATTGGCGGAGTGACGGCCTTAAGCGCCATGCCGCTTGATCTCAATGAAATTAAATTTAATGGTGGACATGGTGGGGTTTCTTTTGGCCGTTATGACGGCCAGGAAGATCCCGGGCTTGAAAAGATTGCCGCGATGTTTGAATCAGCTGGCATTCAGGCCCAGGTTATCACCGGTAATGTGCAGGTGCCCATCTGGCGGAAACTGATTGCCAATGTTTCGAATAATTGTGTGGCGGCGATCACCGGTTTTACCGGTAACCAGATGCTGGCCTGCGAGCCGATCTGTGATCTGATTGCCCGGCTGGCTGAGGAAGTGGCCCTGGTGGCCAGGGCAGAGGGGCTTGACTTTGAAGAGTTGAAAGATCCGGCCGGTTTTGTTCTTAATGTTACCCTGCCGGGTGTTAAAGATAATAAAATTTCCATGCTTCAGGACGTGGAGGCCAATCGGCGGACAGAGATTGATACCTTGAATGCCGAAATTGTCAGGCTGGGTGAAAAACATGGTATCCCGACTCCTTACAACCAGACAATGACCAGTCTGGTGAAAGCCAGGGAGCAGAAGATGCTTTGGGATATGGAAGTGAATAAGTCATAATTTTACCATATAAGTCATTGTTTCTGATAGTTTTTAACAATTTACAGAAAAGGAATGATTATGTTTACCAAGGCTTTTATCCCGTACGGCGGCTATTTCTCATCACCATTTTCCCGGTGGCAGGGAACCCTGGCCAATGAAAATGCTATTGTTCTGGCTGCAGCAACTACCAAGAGGTGGCTGGCAGAGAAAAAAATTGATCCAGCTATCTTTGAATATCTTTTCTTTGGCTTTACCATCCCCCAGCATCACGGGTTTTATGCCAGTCCCTGGGCGGCGGCGATGATGGGTGCTGAGCGGATCCCCGGCTGTATTATCAGTCAGGCCTGCTCAACTTCCACCACCTGTATTTATCAGGCGGCCATGGGAATCGAACAGGGCGAGTACCAGAAAGCTTTTACCTTGATGGCTGACCGTTGTTCAAACGGTCCCCATCTTGTCTGGCCCAATCCTAAGGGTCCAGGTGGTCAGCTGGAAGCAGAAAACTGGTTGATGGATAATTTTGGTTCTGATCCCTGGGCGAAAAATGCCATGATTGAAACGGCGGAAAATGTAGCTCATGAAGCCGGCATAACCCGGGAAGAGTGTGATGAACTGGCTTTGCGTCGTTATGAACAATATACGGAAGCTCTGGCGGATAATCGTGCTTTCCAGCAGCGGTACATGTTTCCGCTTGAAGTCAAACTCAGTCGGAAGAAAAGCATCATGTTTTCTGAGGATGAAGGCATTATGCCCAGTACGGCCGAGGGACTGGCTGGCCTTAAACCGGTATTGCCTGATGGGGTACACACGTTTGGTGCCCAGACCCATCCGGCTGATGGAAACTGTGGCTTGATTGTTACAGATCAAGAGATGGCCAGCGAACTAAGCACAGATAAGAGCGTTCAGGTGCAGGTGCTTTCATACGGGTTCTCCCGGGAGAAAAAAGGCTATATGGCGGCTGCGGTGGTCCCGGCAGCTGAACGGGCATTGGCAAATGCTGAAATCTCCATCCAGGAGGTTAAAGCCATTAAGACCCATAATCCATTCGCGGTCAATGATCTTTACATGGCTAAACAAATGGGTATTGATGCCCTGCAATTTAACAACTATGGCAGTTCACTGATTTTTGGCCATCCCCAGGGACCCACTGCCGGTCGTTGTATTATCGAGTTGATCGAAGAATTGAAACTTAAAGGTGGGGGCTATGGTCTGTTTGCCGGTTGTGCTGCCGGTGATACGGCCGCGGCGCTGGTGTTTAAAGTTGATTAATGCTATTCTCCTGCGAATATTGGAGTTTTTGCGAAGGCAATGCAAAGCGGGTAATCGATAACCGAAAATAGGATGTGAGGTGAAAAATGCCGGAACGAGTGATTTTATCAGGTAATGAAGCCATTGCCCGGGGGGCTTATGAGGCGGGTGTGTTGTTGGCCTCTGCATATCCGGGGACCCCATCGACGGAAATTCTTGAAAATATTACAAAATATGAAGATATCTACAGTGAATGGTCTCCCAATGAAAAGGTGGCGATGGAAGTGGGTGTCGGCAGTACCATCGCCGGGGCACGTACCCTGGTGGCAATGAAGCATGTGGGTGTTAACGTGGCCGCCGACCCACTTTTTACCCTGTCTTATACCGGGGTTGGCGGCGGCCTGGTGCTGGTTACCGCGGATGATCCGGCGATGCACAGCTCCCAGAATGAACAGGATAATCGGAATTATGGCAAGTTTGCCAAAATTCCGGTGATTGAACCCAGTGACAGCCAGGAAGCCAAGGATTTTGTTGGCCTGGCCCTTGATCTCAGTGAAGAGTTTGATACCCCGGTGCTTTTTCGCACCACAACCAGGGTTTCTCATTCCAAAAGTCTGGTGAGCCTCGCGGAACGTAAGGTGTCAGACAAAAAACCGGAACTGGTAAAGGATATGCCTAAATATACCATGTTGCCGGCTTTCGGCCGCCTGAAACACCCTTTGGTTGAAGAGCGGATCGAGAAGTTGAAAGTATTTGCTGAAACCTCGCTCCTTAACCGGGTAGAGATGGCGGATACCAAAATCGGGGTGGTTACCAACGGCATTACTTATCAGTATGTTAAAGATGCCTTGCCGGAGGCTTCAGTGCTTAAATTGGGCCTGACTTATCCGCTGCCCACCAAGCTGATCAAGGATTTTGCTGCCCAGGTAGACCAGCTGTATGTGATTGAAGAGTTGGATCCTTTTTTTGAGGAACAGATCCGGCTGATGGGCGTTGATGTGGCCCACGGTAAGGATTTGTTTTCCATCTGCGGTGAGCTCAGTCCCCAGCTGATCCGGGAAAAAGTTGAAGGTTCATTGTTGTCGCTCCAGCAGGCTGCTGAAGGGCTGCCTGCCCGTCCCCCGGCATTTTGTCCGGGTTGTTCTCATCGTGGAATTTTCACGATTCTGAAAAAACTTAAGGTTTTTGTTTCTGGTGACATTGGCTGTTATACCCTGGGGGCACTGCCGCCCATCCAGGCACTGCATTCCTGTGTCTGTATGGGGGCTAGTATCGGCATGGCTCATGGGATGTCCCATGTGGTTGAGTCGGGAGATGATCTGACTCAGAAAACCGTGGCGGTTATTGGTGATTCAACCTTTTTTCATTCCGGGATGACCGGATTATTGAATGCCGTGTATAATAAAGGTATTTCGGTGGTAATGATTCTTGATAACCGGACCACCGGGATGACCGGTGGCCAGGAAAATCCCGGGACCGGTAAAACCCTTTCCGGTGAGGATGCCATTTCTGCTGATATTCCGGCTATGGCCAAGGCCTTCGGGATTCAGGAAGTGGTTGCCGTTGATCCTTACAACCTGAAAGAGGTCGAGGATACCCTGCGGGCTGAATTGGCAAATCCCCAACTTTCGGTCATTGTTGTCGAGGCTCCTTGTGTTCTCCGTTACCGGATCAGCAAACCGGCGCTTCAAGTGGATCCGGAAAAGTGTACCGGCTGTAAACGTTGTCTCCAGGTAAGCTGCAATGCTCTCAGCCTGATTGAAGAGGATGATAAGTCTTATGTAGAGATTGATCCGAATCTTTGTGTCGGTTGTACGGTTTGTGCCCAGGTTTGTAAATTTGACGCCATTTCCTA
>DQWO01000197.1 GCA_011042595.1 Pseudomonadota bacterium | reverse complement strand
TGAGTTGGACTTTCAGGATACATTGTCAAGCTGTTCGGGCTTGGCTCATAGCGGCATTGACCGCCGAACGAATCACCACGATGGTGATTCGCGGCGGGCACCTCACAGCTGCACACGATGTGCCGCGAGAATGAGCGAGAGCCATACCGGAACAGCCTTTAAATAATTTTTTTCGACTGTTTTTTTATAACTCAGAAAGTTGAGTGATTGAGAAAAATATGGATCGCTGAAGAGGTTTTTGATGGTTCAATCAATGATTTTTTCCTTTATGGGTGGGTTGGGACTGTTCCTTTATGGCATGAAAATCATGTCGGAGGGTTTGCAGAAGGCTGCCGGTGACCGGCTCAGGAAGGTACTTGAAAAACTTACTTCCAACCGTTTTATTGCTTTTCTGGTGGGGGTGGGGGTAACCGCTGTTGTCCAAAGCAGTAGTGCGACGACGGTTATGGTGGTTGGTTTTGTTAACGCCGGCCTGATGAATCTGCTGCAGGCCATCGGCGTTATTCTGGGAGCCAATATCGGGACGACGGTTACGGCCCAGATGATCGCTTTCAAGGTACAGCATTACGCGTTGCCGGCCATCGGCCTGGGTGTGGGTCTGCGCCTGTTTGCCACCAGCCGTCGCTGGCAGTACTATGGCGAAATTCTGATTGGCTTCGGCATGCTTTTTTATGGCCTGACGGTGATGAAAAGCGGGTTGAGCGCACTGAAACAGCATGAGGCTTTTCGCCAGGCTTTTGTTACTTTCGGGAATAATCCGCTGCTGGCGGTGCTGGCCGGAGCGCTGCTGACCATGGTTTTGCAAAGCAGCAGTGCCACGGTCGGCATTACCATGACCTTGGCGGTGAGCGGAGCCTTAAGTTTTAAAGGTGGTGTTGGCTTGATACTTGGCGAAAATATCGGCACTACCATTACCGCCCTGCTGGCCAGTATCGGCACCAATGTTACAGCCAAGCGGGCGGCCAGAGCCCATATGATTTTCAATGTTATCGGGGTAGGTTATATTTTACTGCTGTTCCCGTTATTTGTTAAATTGGTAGATCATATTACTCCCGGTGATCCTGACCTTTTGCTTAATTCTGCTGATCAGGCGCTGACCTATGGTATGGCAGTCGGGGAAAATCCTTTTATTGCCCGGCATCTGGCCAATGCCCATACCCTCTTCAATGTGGCTAATTGTTTACTTTTTCTCCCGCTACTGGGAGTTCTGGCCAAAATAAGTACCTGGATGGTTCCCGTTCATGATGAAGACGAGCAGGAAACCCATTTGCGTTACCTGGATAACCGGGTACTTGATACGCCCTCCCTGGCTGTTTCCCAGGCCCATCAGGAAACCGTCAGAATGATGCAAATAGCGATGAAAATGTTTGCGCAGACGATGGAATGTTCCCATAATTATTCGATGAAACTGGTGGATAAAGTCTATCGTAAAGAAAATACCATAGATATGCTGCAAAAGGAGATAACGGATTTTATTGTTGCCTTAAGCCCCCAGTCTCTGACCCCGGAATTTTCCCGGGAAGTTACTTCGCTTATGTATATGGTGAATAACATTGAACGAATTGGTGACCATTCGGAAAATTTAGTGAAACTGGTTGAGCGCCGTCTGGAAAGTAAAATAATTTTCAGTGATCAAGCCGTGGAAGAGTTAGAAAATATCTCCAGCAAAACCACAGATTTTCTCAAGCTGGTTTATGATGGGCTTAAGCAGGGCGATGAAAATATTATGACTGAAGCCAAGCGCCTGGAAACGAGCATCAATATGCTTGAAGACCATTATCGAAGGGATCATGTCTCACGCCTGAATGAGGGGACCTGTACGGTGGATGCCGGCCTGATTTTTATTGATATGCTGACTAATTTTGAAAAAATTGGCGATCACTGCTATAATCTGGCGGAATCCATCGCCGGGCTGAAATAATGACCTAATCTGAGCGATCAGCTGTTAGCTATTTTCATTTAGCCAGCTAACGCGGGCTTAACGCCCGCAACCCAAATTAAAGTATCATGATGTTCCGGCATGGCTCTCGCTCATTCTCACGGCACATCGTGTGCCGCTCCGAGGTGTGTGCCGCGAATCACCGTCGTGGTGATTCGTTCGGCACACAATGCCGCTATGAGCCAAGCCCGAACATCATGAATTCATTAAGCTAATCGCTTAATTTAGAAATGACTTTGCCTGTGGTGGTCGGCAGGAAGGCATGGAGCTCTCCTTGTTAGCTAAGAGAATTTAGAATCATGAAAAATAGGATGTCTGAATATTTTTCTTATCGACTGGGTGTTCTGCTATTCATGCTGGCATTCATAATGTTGCTGGTTCCCGGTCATCTTGCGGCGGCAACCAGCTCTTCTGCTATCGAACAGAAGGCTGAACAGGCATACAGGCTGGTGAAAAAGGATTATGGCCAATTTAATCATGATAAAAAACAGTGGCCTAAACGGAAAAACTGGATCCGGCTGATAAAACGGTTTACCAGCATCAACCAATCATATCCTCACAGCCGCCGGGCGGATGATGCCCTTTTCCTGGCGGCCAGCCTCTATTCTTCACTATATAATTATTCCGGCTGGGATGCTGACTTGCAGCGGGCCAATGATCTCTATGGGAAGGTTGTTTCTGATTATCGGGAAAGCCGGCTGGCTGATGATTCCCTCTATCATATGGGTCTCAATGCTGGAAAGCTGGGACATCAGGAACAGGCACGGGCCTATTTTCGGCAGGTTATCCAGGATTTTCCCCAGGGTGATATGCTCAGCAAGGCGAAGGCCAGGCTTATCCTTGCCCCAGCACCAAAGAAAAATCCTCCCGCTTCCTGCATTTCCGGCGGTACTGGAGTCTATCGTCCTGCATCTCCGAGGCAAAAGGGAAAACTGAAGGGAAAGGCCCGGGTTGATAATATCCGCTACTGGTCATCTCCAACCTATACCCGGGTAGTGATTGATCTGGATCATGAGGTTTCCTATTCCCGGGGTGTGCTGAAACATGAGAAACAGCGGGATCGGATTAAATCCGTTTATCTTGATCTGCACAATTCATTCATCAGTGGGAAAAGCCGGACCATTGATATAAATGACGGTATCCTGAAAAAAGTAAAGCTTGCCCAGTTTAATAAACAGACAGTTCGTACGGTCATCAATCTGGATTCCGTTGATGATTATAAAATCTTTGATCTTAGTAACCCGCCACGCATTGTTATTGATGTCATTGGTAACCGGGCTAAGGAGCGGTTAGCCAAAAGCCACACTGAATTAAAGGGAGCACAGAAGGCCGGGGGAAAAGATACCGGTGCTGCCGGTCAGCTTTCACTGGCTCAACAACTTGGTTTGGGCATCGGAAAAATTGTCATTGATCCGGGGCATGGAGGTAAAGACCCAGGGGCTGTTGGGCCGCATCGGGTCATGGAGAAGGATATTGTTCTTGACATTGCTTTGAGATTGAAAAAGGAATTAAAAAAGCAGATGGATTGCCAGGTGATGATGACCCGCGACCATGATTGTTTTATCCCCCTGGAAGAGCGTACGGTCATAGCCAACACCAAAAAAGCCGATCTTTTTGTCTCTATTCATGCTAATGCCAGCCGTAATCGGAAAGCCCATGGCATTGAGACCTATTTTCTTAATCTGGCGACTGATAAGGAAGCCATGGAACTGGCAGCCTTGGAAAATGCAACCTCGACGAAAAAGATCAGTGATTTGCAGCTTATTTTGAATGATCTCATGCGTAACTCGAAGATCAGTGAATCCAGTCGTCTGGCCCGTGCCGTCCAGGATAGCCTGGTAAAGCGTTTAAAGAGCAAATATCGTGATGTAAAAAACTTAGGCGTGAAACAGGCACCTTTTTATGTCTTGATTGGAGCCCAGATGCCCAGTATCCTGGTTGAAACTTCATTTCTTTCTCACCAGAAGGAAGAAAAAAGGCTTAACTCGGCGGCGTATCGGCAGAAGGTTGCCGAGGGGATTTCAGCGGGGATTAAGGTGTATATAGAACAGGTGAAAATGGCCAGGCTGCGTCGTTGATTACCCAGTTGTATCCTGATAGCTCAACTTTCTGAGTTGGACTTTCAGGATACATTGTCAAGCTGTTCGGGCTTGGCTCATAGCGGCATTGACCGCCGAACGAATCACCACGACGGTGATTCGCGGCGGGCACCTCACAGCTG
>DQWO01000080.1 GCA_011042595.1 Pseudomonadota bacterium | reverse complement strand
CTGTGTTCTCAAGTGAGCATCGCGAACGGGTGGTTTATATTTGAGTATTTTTTTCTTGTTTTTTATGACAGCATTTCAGGGGTAAGGCACTAATAGCTAACCCCTAAAAGCTAATCGCTCAATTTAGGCTTTGATTATGCCGAGACAAATATTCACTATTGGAGAGATGGCCGAGAGGTCGAAGGCGGTTGACTCGAAATCAGCTGTGGGCTACGCTCACCGTGGGTTCGAATCCCACTCTCTCCGCCATTAAAAAGGACTTTCCGGACTCCCGGAAGTCCTTTTTATTTTTGCGGCAGCCAGGTCATGGAAAAACACAAGATATATGATGTCTGTATCATTGGTGCCGGCCCGGCAGGCGGATATTTGGCAACCCTGCTGGCCCGTCAGCAGGTTTCAGTGATCATAATCGAGCAATCGCCTCTTCCCCGGCCCAAAGTATGTGGGGGCGGTCTGTCGCAAAAATCATTCAGGCAGCTCAACCTCTCCCCGGCTGCAATCGATGCCCGGATAATTTCCGGAACCTATCTGGCCTTTAAGAACAAGGGTGTCTTTTACCAGGAAATGCCCGGGGCCGGATACACGGTCAGCAGGTCAAGTTTTGATCACTACCTGGCCCAGCAGGCTGTAAATGCCGGAGCGACACTGATGGCACCGGCAACATTCAGACATTTTTATTCCCAGGGCACAACAGCCATGGTCTCAACCTCTGCGGGCCCGGTGGCAGCCAGGATCCTGGTGGGAGCCGATGGTGTATTCAGTGCGGTGCGCAAGCAGCTTTTTCCAGGCAAAAAACCCTGTCTGGCCCATGCCATCCAGGCCAGAGCCTACCCTGAAGATCATCAAGCCATTGAACGTTTTGGTTCCCGGACATGGCTGGATTTCGGAGCCATTCACAAAGGTTATGGCTGGATATTCCCCCAAAGGGACCATTTCAATATCGGTCTCTACAAGGTTGCCACAACGACGAAAAACCAACCGCTACGTAGGCTGCTGGCAGAATTTGCGGCTAAAAACCCGCTGTTACAAACTTGTCGACTTGAACAAATCAGGGGTGGAGCCCTGCCAGTTAAACCCATAGGGGCAAAAATCAGCCGGGGTAATATTCTGCTGACAGGTGATGCAGCCGGTCTGTGTGAAAGCATTTTCGGCGAAGGAATTTATTACGCCCTGAGAAGTGCCCGGCTGGCAGAGAAAAGCATCATGGATTTTCTTAGCGGCAAGAGCAGGCTGGAAAAAAGTTATAACCAAAAAATCAAAATAATTACCAGAGAACTGTTCTTTTCGCGCATACTGGCCGATATAATTTATTTCAATTCCCAGACAACATTTAACTGGCTGGTAAAAAACGAGTGGGTCAACCAGCAGTTCACTGACCTGATCCGGGGAATAAATAACCATTCAACCTGCTTGATAAAAGTTGCTGCCGGCCTTCCACTCTGGCTTTCAGCCCCTCGACGGCAAGCGGTCAGTCCGGAAACAATTTTCGACCAACCCAGTTCATCAACATTATAATAGCAGATTGAACAGACGGGACGTATCACCATGAAAATAAAAACAAAGGAGCCAAAAACACTCAATATCCGGAAACAGCGAAAAGAATTCCTGGCCAGAATCTGGACTGAACCAGAGGGTAAATGGTGGCAACAACGGTTTTTTCACTTCATGCGCATTTGTGCCATCATCATCCAGGAATTCAAAAAAGACGCCGTAACCTTAAGAGCCAGTGCTCTTACCTTCACCATTGTCTTATCACTGGTTCCCATGCTGGCACTGAGCACCGCGGTTCTCAAGGGCCTGGGTGCCGGCGATCAGCTTCGGGAAACCGCCTATAAATTGATAGCCCAGGTTTCAGCTGAACCGGAGAAAAGCATGGCAGGAGAGCAGGAAACATCATCCCCATCTCCGGCTGACACTTCGACCGGCGACAACCGTCAGGGGGATAAACCGGCCGGCAAAGATCTCAGCAGCCATATACGGGCCGCGGTTGATCAGGTTTTTGACTATGTTGATCGCACCAACTTTGCCACTCTGGGGGCTGCGGGAATTATTATCCTGTTTTTTACCGTGATTATGGTTATCGGCAGCATCGAAGAAGCCATGAA
The DNA here is from genome assembly GCA_011042595.1 of Pseudomonadota bacterium. Taxonomy (GTDB): domain Bacteria; phylum Desulfobacterota; class Anaeroferrophillalia; order Anaeroferrophillales; family Anaeroferrophillaceae; genus DQWO01. The sequence continues at coordinate 2,071 of DQWO01000080.1, read as the reverse complement.
TGCCATCTGGAGAGCTCCATACGGTCGTCCTTTTGGCCGACGGATCATGGATTATCTGGCCCTGATGGTTCTCTTTCCCATTGCCATCAATGTCGGTCTGGGGATGTCCGCCGCCCTGAACAGCCAGCTACTTACCGATAAACTGAAATATTTACTACCGACCAACTGGCTCCTGATTTTGAGCTCGCAGCTGTTCCCTTTCCTGGTACTTGCCGGCACCTTCACTTTGCTTTACCAGTTTTTACCCAACACCAAGGTAAGATTCCTCCCGGCCCTGGCCGGCGGCCTGGCGGGAACCATCGGTTTGCTGCTGATCCAGAAAATCTTTTTGCACCTGCAGATCGGCGTCGCCAGGTATAATGCCATTTATGGTTCCTTTGCCACCGTACCGCTGTTTTTACTCTGGATCCATTTAGGCTGGATTGTTTTTCTGACCGGGGCCGAAGTAGCCTTCGCCCTCCAGACTTATCGTTATTACCAGCCAAAACAAACAATCATCACCCCGGTAAGGCGACTTGCCCTCAGTCTGGATATACTGACACTTGTCTTCAAGGATTTTCAGCAGCAAAAACAAAGTAATTTAGAGGATATGGCCCAAAGGATGAATGAACCGGAGACAACCGTTCGGAACATCAGTACTGATTTATTGGATGCCGGACTCTTACGACGGGTTAACGGCAATGAGGACTACCTGATGCCAGCCGGCCCGGCAGAAACCATGAAGCCCACCGCCATCATCGATCTCATCTGGGGGAAACATTCGGAAAACACCCCCGGTGGCAAGTTAACCGCAAAAGTCATGGAGGCGGTACATGAATCCGCTTCCCGCTTTACCATCGCCAAAGTCATGATGGAAGTGGAACATTAAAAATTGCCAAACTCGCCCTTCCAGGGCTCAAACAGGTCAATTTTTACGCTCTATTCGCCGGGAAAAGCAACGGCACCTCACGATGTCGCGCTGAAACAGTACCAGTTAACGATATTGACAGATAACGCAAAAAGAATGCCGGACACTGCTGAATTTTCACAAAACCATGGGGATGGAAACCTGGGGACGGCCAATTAACGGCGGGGTATAAACACATAAATCGGTGGCAAAAACCTTTTCCAGGATATCTTGCTGCATGACGTCGACCGTTTCCCCCTGGAAAGCAATGCTCCCTTCCTGGAGCAGAAAAAGATAATCGGTAAAAATACTGGCCAGATTCAGGTCATGGAAGATAGCCAGCACCGCCAGCCCCTCTTCCCTCACCTTCTTCTCCACCAATCGCAAGATTGCCACCGAATGGCTGATGTCAAGATTAGAAGTCGGTTCATCCAGCAAAAGAAGCTTCGGTTCCTGAACCAGCGCCCGGGCCAGCAGTACCAGCTGCCGTTCACCACCGCTGATCCGGTTGATGGGGCGATCCTGCAGATGCTCTATCCCGGTTTCCACCATGATTCTCGAAACCACCGGGTCATCCTCCCGGTAACCTTTGGCAAACAAACCTGAAATATGAGGGTTGCGCCCCATGGCCACCACTTCACGCACCAGAAAAGGGAATGAAATGTGCGTATCCTGGGGAACCACCGCAATCTTGGTTGCCAGCTCGCGGCGGCTGAATGTTTCCAGGCTTCGTCCTTCCAGAAAAAGTTCACCTCCCTGGGGCTGATAAACCCGGCAGAGATTATTAATCAAAGTGGATTTACCGGAACCGTTGGGCCCCAGAAGGCCGCAAAAAAAACCTGTCCAGAGACTGAAGGAAACATCCTCCAGCACCGTCTTACTGCCATAGCCACAAGACAAGCCGCTGACCCGCAATAATTCATTAAAGGATCGCTTTGACGAAGGAGATTTTTTTTCAGTTTGGTTCATCTGCAATGCCACAATAACTAAGGCGGGCTTAACGCCCACAACCCAAATTAAGGTATCAGGATGTTACGGCATGGCTCTCGCTCATTCTCGCAGCACATCGTGTGCCGCTCCGAGGTGTGTGCCGCTATGAGCCAAGCCCGAACATCCTGAATGTATTCCCGACAATTTCTTGTTTTTTACACCCCTCAAGGGGGTACTGAAAAGAGTGACAGCCTT
>DQWO01000335.1 GCA_011042595.1 Pseudomonadota bacterium | reverse complement strand
GGAGCAGCTGATTGTCAACCCCAACCGGGAAAATGCCAATGTGCCCCACGGCCCGGAAGCCACCAACCTGACCCTGGCGGAAAACATCAAGAAGGAATATGCCCTGCTGCGGGTTTTTACGGAGGATGTCGGTGACGCCCACATGCGGGGAGATTTGCATCTCCATGACCTGGGATTTATTGACCGCCCCTACTGCAGCGGCCAGTCACTGGAATATATTAAAAAATTTGGTTTGAGCCTGCCCAATGCGCTGGCTATTGCCAAACCGGCCAGACATCCAGAGGTGCTGCTGGCCCATATGATGAAATTTTCAGCGGCGCTGCAGAGCAGCTTTGCCGGAGCTATCGGCTGGGATGCGGTCAACCTCTTTTTTGCTCCCTACCTTGAAGGCAAAAGCGACCAGGAAGTGCGGCAGCTGGCCCAGATGATGGTCTATGAATTTTCGCAGCAGGCGGTGGCCCGGGGTGGCCAGGCAATTTTCAGTGATCTCAATTTATACTGGGAAGTACCCAAACATTTTGCCGACGTTCCGGCCATTGGTCCGGGCGGGGAATTGACCGGCAAAACCTATGGTGATTATGAACGGGACGCACAGCGTTTTGTTTGGGCTCTTTTTGATGTTTACCGCGAAGGGGATGGCGCTGGCCGGCCGTTCTTTTTCCCTAAGCCGTTGGTTCATATGACCGAAAAGTTTTTTATCACCGAAGGGCATGAGGCATTCCTGGAACATATCTGTGAGGTTGCCGCCGAGATGGGTAGTACTTATTTCGTTTTTGATCGGGGTGATACGGCCAAAATTTCAGAATGTTGCCGGCTCAGTTTTAAACTGAATGAACAAGACCTTGAGGATGCCAAACAGCCGTGGAAAATGCGTTATTCCGCCCTGCAGAACGTGACCTTGAATCTGCCGCGCCTGGGCTACCGAGCTAAAGGGAATGATGCCAGGTTGCTGGAAATGCTGGCTGGAATGTTGGAGCTGGCAATAAAGGCCCATTTGCAGAAACGGGCCTTTATTGAAAGGTTATTGTCACTGGGTGATCAGGGTCCGCTGGGTTTGCTGACCATGAACCGGGACGGGAACTCTTACTTGCGGATGGCAAGGGCTTCCTACCTGATTGGGATGGTCGGGCTGAACGAACTGGTTCAGATTCACCTTGGGAAACAGATGCATGAATCCAAAGCAGCCTTTAAATTCGGGCTGAAAATTATTTCCCAGATGAAAATCCTGACAGAAAAGTTGAGTCGCCGGCATGGTATGCATTTTGTCCTTGAACAGACGCCGGCCGAAAGTACGGCGTATCGCTTTGCCCGCCTGGATCTCAAATATCATGCCCCCCATTCCGGCGCGGTGATCAAGGGTGATATCTCTTCGGGGGAGGTCTATTATTCCAACTCCACCTATATGAATGTTGGTTGTGAGATGAATCCGCTGGAGCGGATTGAGCTTGAAGGACGCTTTCATCCGCTGATTGAGGCTGGAGCGCTGACACATGTCTGGCTGGGTGAGTCGAGGCCGGATAGTGCGTCATTGGCTAATCTGGTGAAAAAGATTTTCCGCAATACCCTGAATGACCAGGTAGCTTTTTCACCTGAGTTTACTTCGTGTAATGCCTGCAATAAAACCTCCCGGGGGTTGTTTGCCGAGTGTCCCTATTGTGGTTCAGAGGAGGTTGATGGTATTACCAGGATAACTGGTTATTTTACTAAAATATCCAGCTGGAATAAGGGAAAATTGGGTGAGCTGCATGATCGATTCCGCAGCCTGCGCGGTTCTGCTCTTCAATAAGCGCCTATGCCTGGCCAAGTCAGGGGATGAATTGTATGGGGAAGAAGATTCTGGTTTTTAGCAAAAACGATTGTCCCCAATGTCCTGCGGCTAAAGTCCTGGGTGAAAGGCTGCAGAAAAAAGGTCAGGTGGTAAATCAGTTTGATGTAGATACCGCTGATGGCCTGGCTGAGGCAAGCTTTTATGGGGTTATGTCAACCCCGACTATTATCATCATTGACAGTGATGAGGAACAGCTGGCGGTCTGGCGGGGCTCAGTGCCTGCCGAAGATGAGCTGCTTGAATTTTTGTAATTGCTGCTGGTGAACGGTTTTTTGTGGATATCCGGATAAAAGGTTTTATTGAAAGTTCGTGTTCAGACTGGCCGGGACAGGTTGTCGCGGTTATTTTTTTGCCCGGCTGTAATTTCCGTTGTCCCTACTGCCATAATTATCCGCTGGTGCTCAATCCTGATGAAGGTGAAACTTTTACCCTGGAATATGTGTTTCAGCGCTTGGCTGCGCTGCGCTCCTGGTTGGACGGGGTTTGTGTTTCCGGAGGGGAACCGACATTGAGTGCCGGGCTGGCGGCTCTTTGTGGGAAAATAAAAGAAGCCGGTTTGCTTTGTAAGCTGGATACCAACGGCTCCCGGCCCCAGGTGCTGCAGGAGTTGCTGGCCAGGGATCTTATCGATTTTATTGCTATGGATGTAAAGGCCCCGCTACTGGCGGATTCTTATGAAAGATGTGCTGGAGTGAAGGTTGACCTGGCGGCGATAGGGAAGAGTATGGAGATTATCAGAAATGCGGGCATTGCATACCAGTTTCGGACTACTTATCATCCGGCGCTTCTTTCTGAGTCTGAGCTGGAAGCATTAGCTCTCCTGTTTTCTCAAGATGAAAAACCGTTGCTGCAGAAAGCCTGCCCTTCGGGGGCTCTGAGCCTGGATTTTCGTCGCCATGAAGATATTACAGCTCAGCAATATCAAGAAGTTACAGTGATGATGCAGCGTTTGTTAAAAAAAAGCTCAAAAGGCTGAAATAAGGGGTTGACAAAGGTTTGTGAATCGGGTTATAAGTCGCCTCCCTTTGCAGCACTGACCGCTGTACCGGTTGGTGAAAGGGATTTTTTTGTGCCGGATAGAATAATTAAAAAAAAGCTTGACAAAAGGTAGGAAGAGTTATAAAAAGCCTTCTCTTTTGAACCAAGTTCTGGCAAAAAAGATATTGACATAGCGTTAACAATTGGCTATATTAAAAGTTACCGCTTTTTGTTCTTTAAAAGAAGCTTGATCTTTGAAAACTAAATAGGATCGCATTTACGTTTGTTTTTCGGGTTAGTACAATTTATTGTATGAAAACTTTCCAGGGAACTGGGAAGTCCGTTAGATTTAAAAAAGAGTTTGATTAAACTGAAGAGTTTGATCCTGGCTCAGAACGAACGCTGGCGGCGTGCTTAACACATGCAAGTCTTACGAGAAAGCTTACTTCGGTGAGTGAGTAAAGTGGCGCACGGGTGAGTAACACGTGGGTAACCTACCCTCCGAACTGGGATAACATCTCGAAAGAGGTGCTAATACCGGATACGTCCTTTTATCCTTCGGGAAAAAAGGGGAAAGATGGCCTCTGCTTGCATGCTATTATCGGTGGATGGGCCCGCGGGCCATTAGCTTGTTGGTAGGGTAACGGCCTACCAAGGCGACGATGGCTAGCTGGTCTGAGAGGATGATCAGCCACACTGGAACTGGAACACGGTCCAGACTCCTACGGGAGGCAGCAGTGGGGAATATTGCGCAATGGGGGAAACCCTGACGCAGCAACGCCGCGTGAGTGATGAAGGCCTTCGGGTCGTAAAGCTCTGTCAGAGGGGAAGAAGGGTTCAATGGTTAATACCCATTGTTCTTTGACGGTACCCTCAGAGGAAGCACCGGCTAACTCCGTGCCAGCAGCCGCGGTAATACGGAGGGTGCAAGCGTTGTTCGGAATTACTGGGCGTAAAGGGCGCGTAGGCGGCTGTTTAAGTCAGATGTGAAAGCCCTCGGCTTAACCGAGGAACTGCATTTGAAACTGGACGGCTTGAGTACGGGAGAGGGAAGTGGAATTCCTGGTGTAGAGGTGAAATTCGTAGATATCAGGAGGAACACCGGTGGCGAAGGCGGCTTCCTGGACCGATACTGACGCTGAGGCGCGAAAGCGTGGGTAGCAAACAGGATTAGATACCCTGGTAGTCCACGCCGTAAACGATGAGTACTAGGTGTTGTGGGTATTGACCCCTACGGTGCCGTAGCTAACGCATTAAGTACTCCGCCTGGGGACTACGGTCGCAAGACTAAAACTCAAAGGAATTGACGGGGGCCCGCACAAGCGGTGGAGCATGTGGTTTAATTCGAAGCAACGCGAAGAACCTTACCTGG
>DQWO01000070.1 GCA_011042595.1 Pseudomonadota bacterium | reverse complement strand
GTATAAGATTGTCGGTTACTGGGTTTCATTTTTCTTTTCTGTTGCCTGTTGAACCAGCTCCCGGGCATGTTCCCGGGTAACTTCACTGATTATTTCGCCGGCTCCCATCCTGGCCAGTTCATCTATCCGGGCTTCAGTCTTTTCATGATCCAGTTGTTTAACGGTGATGATGGAATGATTGCCGGTCAGCTGTTTTTTGATGGTCAGATGATGATCACACCAGGCGGCAACCTGTGGCAAGTGGGTGATGGCGATGACTTGATGATTACGGGCGATACTGGCCAGTTTATGGCCCACGGCTTCAGCGGCGGCGCCACCGATGCCAGTATCGGCTTCATCAAAGATCAGGGTGGGAATAATATCCCTGGCTGCTGCTGCCGTTTTCAGCGCCAGCATGAAGCGGGATAGTTCGCCACCGGAAATGACCTGGTGCAGGGGGGCCGGTGTCTCGCCGGGATTGGTGCTGATCAGGAAGGTAACCTGGTCTTTTCCTTTTGGGTTATAATCCTGTTCCCTGATGGCTATCTTAAAATGGGAATGCTGGAGTTTTAAATCGTTTAGATGGATTATGACCGCCTGTTCCAGCTTTTTCGCCTGTTTTTGCCGGGCCAGGGAAAGCTCTGCTGCCAGTACCTCCATCTCTCCCTGTTCTTTCATGCAGAGTTCTTGTAATTCCTGCTGTTTTCTTTCATGATTTTCCCAGTCTGCCAATTGTTGCTGAAGCTCATCTCTCAGGGTGAAAAGATCAGCATAGGAACACCTGAACTTTCTTTTGAGCTGCTCTATCTCGGCGAGTCTGAGGTTGTTTTCTTCAATGGTCTGTGGATCTATTTCAATGCCGGTCAGGTAGTTGCTCACTATTTCTCGAAGATCTTGCAAGATTTCCATTGCCGGGATTAATTGCTGGCCATTAACACTGAAACTATCATCCAGACGATGAAGATTTTCCATTAAATCAGTAAGTTGATAACAGCTGTCGATGATTGACTGCTTGCCGGAATAGATGATTTGTTCGGCCCGGGTAGCAAGCTCCAGCAATTTTTCCCGTTGATGGTAACGCTGCTGCAGTTTCATCAGCTCATCTTCCTCGCCGATTGTCAAACGGGCCTGCTCGAGGGTACCCAGCTGGTGATTCAGGTAATCGATTTCACGGTTGGCCTCTTGCTCTTTCTGTTCCCACTCCAGCAACTGGCGCCGGGTTGTTGCCAAGGTCGCATAAGCTTGTTCATAGCGTTGCCGCAAAGTAGCAAGATTTCCATATAAATCCAGAAAATCAAGGTGATTCTGGGGATGCAGCAGGGATTGCTGCTGATGCTGGCTGGCGATTTCCACCAGCTTCCCTCCGAAGGCGGTCATGGTATTATTCGTCGCCGGTTGATCATTGATAAATACCCGATTCTGTAGCCGGTCATTTTTTAAGCTGATTATCCGCTTCAGGAATAGATCTTCGTTATCAAGGGGGAAGCCATGCTCTGCCAGCTCGTTCCGCAATTCAGGAAACGCAGCCAGGCAGAAGGACGCACTGAGGCTGATTTTTTTTGCCGGATCAGCAAACATTTCCCGCGTTGGTTTGTTCCCCAGCAGGGTGGTCAATGCGCTGATAAGAACGGATTTTCCGGCTCCGGTTTCACCGGTTATAACGGTCATCTGCGGCTCAAACTCGACTTCCAGAAAATCAATAAGCTTAAAATTGCTGATGGACAGCGATTTAAGCATAACGTTCACCCCATTTGAGCTTTGTCCGCAGGACCTCAAAATAGGTTTTGGTCGGGGAGGTGATCAGCTCGATATAGTGATCAGCTCTGGTTACGGATATCCGGTCGTATTGTTGCAGGGCAAAACCAATCTGACCATCCAAAGTAAGTGACACATCACCGCCTTCCGAAGCCAGAACCGTTTCAATCCTGGCTTCAGGTGGTATTAGTAACGGACGGTTGGTTAACATATGGGGGCAAATGGGAGAAACAATAATGCTGTCCAATGTGGGATAGACAATCGGCCCACCGGCGGAAAGGGAGTAACCGGTTGATCCGGTGGGAGTAGAGATGATCAGCCCATCGGCCTTGAACGTGGTCAGATATCCCTGGTCAATGGTGGTTTCCAGCTCAATGATTCTGGCCAGAGCGCCTTTGTTGATAACCAGGTCATTGAGAACCGAATAGGTGGTGATGATTTCCTGCTGGCGATAGACCCTGGCAGCCAGCATCATGCGTTTGCTGACCTTGAAGCGGTTTTTGAGGATATCAGCCATCATCGTATATAACTCATCCAGGCTGATAGCAGTCAAAAATCCCAGGCTGCCGAGATTAACCCCCAGTATGGGGACATCATGGCTGTCGACCAGGCGGGCAACACTCAGCAAGGTTCCATCCCCCCCCAAAACGACAATTACATCCGCAACTTGGGGAATCTCCAGCTTTTCCATGGCTTGGCTGCCGGGGATGGCATGGGCCAGTTCCTTGCTGAAAACGGTCCTGATTCCCCGTTTACGCAGCCAGGATTCCAGCTTGATACCGACTTCTAATGCCTTTGTATTATTGTGTTTAATGATAATCCCGATGGTCTGCATGGGAATTCATTATCATAGGGGAAAAAGGGTGTAAAGGGGAAAGTATGGGTTTAACGGGTGGTAATCTTCTTGTCTATCGGATCAAGCCAGAAAGCTATCGGACCGCTTAGCGGCTTGTCAACCTGGTAGGTTTCATGACCAATTCTGATCAGAACTCCCGGGTATACCTGCTGGTGGACTGTTATTCTGGCTTGGCGGGCTGCGGCCGATTTTTTTTCCAGCTCGGTTTTTTTATTTTTTAATAAATTAATTTGAGTATCAATTTTCTGGTATTCATTGATTAATCCTGCGGCTTCTTCCTGCCGCTCAGCCGGCAACATGGATGGGTCTTTTTTCATAATGACCGGTAAGCTGACCAGATCAACAATTTCAATGGAACGTTCAATCATTGGTTCCATGACCCGGTCTATCTTCTGTAGCCGTTCACGGATGAAAATGTCATTCCCCACTTCGACAGTTGTATGGCTGCTTCCTTCTGATCCCAGCTCATTGGTTTCAATCCCTGAAAAAGCGGAGATGGAACATTCACCGGTAATCTTGCCAGCGCAGCGGATGGCCCCTCCGGCTACCAGTGTGCTGTTTATGATATGTTTTTCCGCTACGATACTGCCTTTGGCCTGGCAATTTTCCAGGCTGGCAATATATTCTGATTTGATATTTCCCAGCACGGTGATGGAAGATTTTTCGCTGCCGATGATACCGGTGCCAACTACCAGATCACCCTTGGCTTTAACGGTGCCGCCATCTATCAATTTATCAATGAAAACATCACTGTTTGAAATGGCGGCAAAGCCGCTGAGCAGATTGCCGGTGACATGGATGGGCCCCTGGTATTTAATATGGCCGGTATGGAGATCCACGTTACCATCAACCGTAAACATGTTTTCAATGACCAGTTCACTGCCCTGTAAATCAGCCTGGCCGTCGGCTTGGGCCAGGTAGCGTAAATGGCCTTCAGCCGTGGTTTCCAACCTGACATTTTTTCCGGCCTTGATTTTTTTTAATGGTTCTAAAGCTTCGGCCTCAGTGATTGTTCCATCAACCTGGAGACCGGAAATCCCCGCTTTTCCAGGAATTATTTCCAGCAGAATGGTGCCGGATTTAATGAAATTGACCATTCCCCGGTTCCGGTAATCAATTTTTCCTGATTCGAGCACCTGCCCGATTGATTTCCTGGTGGAAAACTTAAACTGGTAGTTGGGCTGAATGGTTGGTGTGAGCGGGGTTCCGTGGGCCACTATTCCTTTGATTGGCTGACCAGGATTAGCTTTTGCCTGCTGACAGAAAACTTCAATGGCCTGGTCATCAATGCCGGCAGTGACCTGATGATCCATGAGGGCAGAGCGGATATCATCAACGGTGGGGGGCGTTTCACCGGCAGATTCAAAAATGATTTCAATGGATGATTTTAATCGATCATCGCTTGTTTGGACCTGAATCATATGATAAAATCCTCAGTAAAAGAATTATATTTTTCTATCGGCAGAATTTCTTCATTTCTTTAGTACCTTACTTCTGAAAGGCTGTCACTCTTTTCAGTACCCCCTTGAGGGGGGTAAAAAACAAGAAATTGTCGGGAATACATTCAGGATGTTCGGGCTTGGCTCATAGCG
>DQWO01000022.1 GCA_011042595.1 Pseudomonadota bacterium | reverse complement strand
TTTTCACCACTGTTTTGTTCATAAGTCAGGTCCTGTATGTCAGCTAAACCCTGATTATTACCAGGGCAGGTTATCACCTAAATCAAGCAGTTAGCCATTAGCGGTTAGCTATTAGCTTAATTAATTCAAGATGTTTCGTTATTTGCAGCTTTAACCTGTTTGGTGTTTTGAATTATCATTGTTAATGACTTGACCTTACCTAGCTAAAGGCTAATCGCTAAAAGCTAATCGCTCAGTTTAGGCATCAATAATAGTTCAGGAGAAAGGACTGTCAAATAAAACAGCATAAGGGATAGGGGAAAATCCCCCCTACCCCTTACCTCTGCATCAAAAAGCTTGTGTGTCGTTTATTTAATTTCTGCGGAACCGCCCACTGCCTCAATTTTTTCAACCAGCTGTGCGGCTTCATCTTTAGAAATCCCCTCTTTAACCGCTTTAGGGGCCTCTTCAACCAAAGCCTTGGCTTCCTTAAGTCCCAAACTGGTAATCTCACGAACTACTTTAATAACTTGGATCTTCTTTTCACCAAAGCTAGTCAGTATCACATCAAATTCAGTCTGTTCTTCTGCCGCCGCTCCTCCGGCATCCCCGGCAACTGGCATGGCGGCCATTGCCATCGGGGCAGCCGCTGAAACGCCAAATTTGTCTTCCAGTTCTTTCACCAGCTCGGAAAGCTCAAGAACAGTCATATTTTCAATAAATTTTATTACATCTTCCCTGGTAATTTCAGCCATGATTCACTCCTCTTGGGTTTAAAAAATAACGCTGTGAATGGCTTTGCTACAAACCATCCCTGCAAGCTTAATTAAATTTATTTTTATTCCTTGGCTTCCTGAATTGCACTCAGGACTTGCACAAAGGATCGCATAACACCACTCAGGACATTAACCAGTCCACCTGGAACAGCGTTCATAGTCCCCAATACCTGGGCCCTTAGAACATCTTTTCCTGGTAATGAGGCCAAATGGATGATATCAGCAGCAGAAAGGACTGAATTGCCCAGGACTCCACCTTTCACCTCCAGCTTATCTTCTTGTTTGGCAAAATCAACCAAGGCTTTAGCTGCGGCCGCCGGATCATCATAAACCAGGGCCATAGCATTGGGTCCCTGCAAATACTCGCTGCATCCTTCAACTATGGTTCCCTTGGCGGCAATTTTAGCCAGGGTATTTTTTACCACCCGATATTCAGCACCCTGTTCTTCCAATTTATTACGTAAGCCGGAGAGTTTTTCAACATCCAGCCCACGGTAATCAGTCAGAAAAGCAGCCTGGGCCTTAGAAAATTGGGTCGATAAATACTCGACCATAGCTTTTTTTTCCGATTTTTCCACGCTCTCACCTCCTTTTATCAATATATTTAGTTAGCCAAAAGAGTGGAAAACCCTTAGATGATTCTTCTGATCTGAATGGATAATAAACAGAAGGTACGATCGGATTGCCTCGGCAGGATTTTATAATGCCAGCTTATAATTTCCGGCAACACCTGCGGTCTCTGGCTAAGGTTAACAGGTTATTTCAAGACAGCCTAAAGTACATCATTCTTTAACGCTGGCAATATCAATATCAACACCAGGTCCCATGGTAGAAGATACTGTCATAGTACTCATGTATATACCCTTACTTGAAGATGGCTTCATCCGGTTCAATAATTCAACCAGAGCCCGGATATTTTCTCCCAGTTTTTCAACCTCAAAAGATGCCTTCCCCACAGAAGCATGGATAATTCCTGCCTTCTCGACCCGAAAATCAACTTTACCGGCTTTAATATCGTGCACCGCCTTACCAATGTCAAAGGTAACAGTTCCAACTTTCGGGTTTGGCATTAATCCTCGAGGACCGAGAACTCTTCCCAATTTACCGACAACACCCATCATATCCGGAGTTGCAACAGCCTTATCAAAATCCAGCCAGCCATCACTGATCTTTTTGGCCAAGTCTTCGGCACCCACTTCGTCTGCACCGGCATCACGGGCTTCCTTCTCTTTTTCCCCCTTGGCAAAGACCACAACCCGCACCTTTTTCCCCGTTCCATGAGGCAGAAGGACGGCGCCCCTTACATTCTGATCCGCCTGCCGGGGATCAACCCCCAACCTGATAGCAATATCAACGGATTCATCAAAGTTGGCCGGTGCCAATTCCTTAACCAAGGACAAACCATCCATCAGCGGATATTTCTTCAAAGGTTCAACCTTAGCTTTACTTGCCAGGTATTTCTTTCCTTTTTTAGCCATTTTTTTATTTACCTTTTATCGTCAAAATAACCGGAAATATATGCCAGAGCATCTCTATCCTTCAACCACAATTCCCATGCTACGAGCTGACCCCTCTATAATTTTTGCCGCCGCTTCCATGGTTTTGGCATTTAAATCAGGCATTTTCAGCTGCGCTATTTCCTGCACCTGGGCGGCACTTACTTTGCCAATTTTATTCTTGTTTGGTTCACCTGATCCCTTCTCAAGTTTAGCCGCTTTTTTCAGCAGATCAGATGCCGGTGGTGTTTTAGTAATAAAACTGAAAGATCGATCAGCATACACCGTTATAACCACCGGGATAATCATCCCCTGTTGCTGCTGGGTCTTAGCATTAAAAGATTTACAGAACTCCATAATGTTAACCCCTTGCTGACCAAGAGCCGGGCCCACCGGTGGAGATGGATTGGCCTGGCCAGCCGGTATCTGCAATTTTATCATCCCTATAACTTTTTTAGCCATACTTTTCCTCCCAAGCAAAAAAACGGCTGTAACCATTCAGGCCAGCTGCTGTACATTCTCATTAACGACCGGTATGCACAAAAGACCGGACTAACCATTGCAAGTTTTCTGGAAAAGGCAAGAAAACTACCATCTTCCAAGCATTTCACCTGTCATATTTTTTCAATCTGACTAAATTCTATTTCTATCGGAGTCGGCCGGCCAAAAATACTGACCAATACTCTGACCTTCCCTTTATCAAGGAGAATTTCATCGACTGTACCGGTAAAATTCGCAAATGCCCCTTCGGTAACCCTGACATTTTCTCCAACCTCAAAAGCTATCTTGGGTTTGGGTTTCATCTCCCCTTCAGCAATGCGATTCAAAAGAGATTGAGCTTCCTCCTCTGAGATCGAGCGGGGGGACTGCCCTCCGCCGACAAAGCCGGTCACCTTAGGAGTATCCTTTACTACATGCCAGGTCTCATCATTAAGTTCCATCTTAACCAGCACATAACCGGGGAAGAACTTACGTTGAGTTGTTCTTTTTTTACCCCTGACCATCTCAAGGACTTGCTCAGTAGGGACCACCACCTCATCAAAACTGTCTTCCACATTAAAGAGCTTAATCCGCTCTTCAAGGGACTGTTTCACCTTATTCTCATACCCTGAATAGGCGTGTATCACATACCACTTCTTTGCCATGAATTCCCTAACCCGGCAAAACCGGAACAATAAAGCCTTCGGTCAAAACTACCACATACATCCAACTTAAGGGAAGTACCGATGATCTGCCTTCACCGCAGAAAGCAGCATGAAGAAAATAACTGTTAGGCTCCCAGAATTAATTTTACCAGCTTTGAAAGCCCCAAGTCTGAAACACCAAGAAAAAGAGAAATGATAATAACAAAAATCAGGACCACCCACGTTAACCCCAGGGTTTCTTTACGACTCGGCCAGGTTACTTTTTTCAGCTCCACTTTAGAGTCCTGAAAATATTGAACCAGGTTCCCTACCCCTTCTCTTATATCAGCCAACTTCAACCCCCTGAAAACCTGTACCCACAATTATGATATTACGAGCCGGATTTCTTTTATATTCTGGCAGGCCAGGAGGGATTCGAACCCCCAACACCCGGATTTGGAGTCCGGTGCTCTAGCCATTAGAGCTACTGGCCTACACAACCGGTTAAACTACTTCGTTTCCTTGTGAAGCGTATGGGTACGACAGAAACGACAGTATTTTTTGATCTGCAACTTATCAGGTGTTGTTCTCTTATTCTTGGTTGTGGTATAATTTCGCTGTTTACATTCACCACAAGCCAAGGTAATCAAATCTCTCATAATATATATCCACTCAACCAGTCATAAAAGCTTATTCAATAACTTCGCTGACGACCCCGGCACCAACCGTCCGGCCACCTTCACGAATCGCAAAACGCAAACCTTCTTCCATGGCGATAGGAGTGATCAGGTTGCCCACTATGGTCACATTATC